>JAGDDM010000204.1 GCA_017958015.1 Abditibacteriota bacterium
ACGGCGAAGGCTATAATCGACAGGAAAACAAACAGTTTTTTCATTTAATTGCCTTGTTTATTTCCCTCATTTTCGCCATCACGTCCTCCGAGAGAACGGACAACTGGTCGCCGCTGTCGCCGGGCGGGACCGCCCACATGAGCGTAATGGGAATGTCGTACTTTTCGATTGCCTTAAAGACGCCGTCGATAAAGGAATCCTTCGCTCCTTTGGGCTCGTCGGCGAGGTATGTCTCCCCCACAAAGAAGGGTTTTCCCACCTTGTCCGCAGCCCGTTTCAATGTTCCCAGACCTTCCGCGGCGTCGCCTTTGCCGAATCTCTTTTCGTCGCCGGAGTAGTAGTGAACCGATATGATATCGATGGGATCCGGATGGGAGCGGGCAAATAGGTCCGCGATGCCCTCATCCGTGTCGGTATTTATGTTATCGACGTAACCCCAGGGGTGGGGGAGTGTGTAGCCGGAGGAGATAAGGTGGTTAGGGTCGTACCGCTTCATAATCTCAGCGATATGCTTCATGAAACCCGCCATCTCCATGGTGGAGAAGTTATCCGCCCCGGTGCGCATGGGGGGCGCGCCCCTGTCTGTGGAGTTGTTGTTGAAATAAACGTATTTCGCCTCGCCGGCCGTTTCCAAATCCGCCTGAAGATTAAGCTCGTTTGTAAGCTCCCAAAAGAGAACGGTTGTCTCGTCTTTGTAACGGCTCGCCAGCTGGTGGGCAAAGAGCTCCGCGTACTGCCGGGAACGGGAATCCGGATTCACAATCATTTCCCGCAGAGGTTCCCGGGCGGTGTCGGGGTAAAGGTAGGGGTTCCACAGCACAACCGGAATGAGGTACATGCCTTCCTTTTTGGCGCAATCCACGATAGCGTCCAACGCCGCGAAGTAGCCGGGCTTGCCCCAGTCGCCGTTCTGAACGGGATAGTAGCCGGAGGCGGCGAAACGAATCACGTTGAAACCGTTGTCCTTAACCCGCTTAATCGACGCCAGAGCGTGCTCTTTGGAGCCGCTTTTGTTCATGTTGTCGTCGTATATAACGCCTCTGTAATCGATGAAAAGGTCCCACTTGTTGACGGAAACGGCCCGGAAGGGCTTACCGTCCATGCGGAGCCGGGTGCCCTCGGCGGTGAGGAATCCTTCGGCGAAGGCGGAGGATGCGGTCAGGAGCGCCAAAGCGATAAAAGCGATAAATCCTTTCATTTTTTCATCCTTTCGTTCACGTCCCGCATAAGCTTAACCAGCTCCGGAGTTGCCGCGGGGTCGAACTCCGCCGCGTCACCGGGAATACCCCAGACCCACATGAGCACCATGGGATAGCGGTTCCTGAGAACTTCTTTTATCAGGGAATCGAAGAAGGGGTCGCCGGGTTTATATTCTTTGCCCGGTTTGCCCGGATGCGTCTCGCCGATATAGATTGGTTTCCCCGCCTTGTCCGCGGCCTTTTTTATCTCTCTCAGCTTCGATGCCGTCTCTTGGGATTTGTTCCCCAGGCGAACAGCATCGCCGTTATAATAGTGAATAGAGATGAGGTCGATAGGGTCCGGATTGGTGAGTTTGAAATACTCCGTGAGCTCTTTCACGTTGTCTTCCTTTTCCCAACGGTTATTTGTCATGCAGAGGTTGTAGGCGCAGGATCGGGGAACGGAGTTGCCGGTGGAGACGAGGTGGTCAGGGTCGATATTTTTGATAAACTTTGCCACGTCCTCGAAGAACACGTTCAAATCCTGCGAGGTATAGTTGTCATCGGGAGTCCGCATATATGTGGTGCCCATCCATGTGGCGTTCAGCGCCTCGTAGCCGTCGGGGTGGAGGAAACCGAGGTCGGCGCCGAGGTTCAGCTCGTTGGATATTTCCCAGCAGAATATGCACTTTCGGTCTTTGTAGCGATTTACCATACGGTAAGCGTAGCTGTCAAAGGCCTTGCGGGAGTAGGAATCCTTCTTCCGCATAAGGTCCGTAAGGGAACCGTTGGCGGTGTCCGGAAACAGGCATGGGTTCCAACTTATAACCGGAATGAGGTATATCCCGTGGCTGTCGGCGTAGTCGAAGATATCGTCCATGGCCCGGAAATAGAGGTCGTTGCCCCAATCCCGAATGTGGTAGGGGTAGAAGCCGGAGGCGGCGAAGCGAATGACGTTGATGCCGTTGTCCGCGGCGCTTTGCATGTAGCCCAGATCCATCTTGTGGACTTCCTCGGACTGTCTGCCCACACTGTCATCCAGGGCGGCGTATTCGATGAAAAGGTTCCACATATTGACGCCTACGGTTCGGAACTCTTTGCCGTCTTTATATATTTTGGTGCCCTTAACGGTGAACACCGGCGCCGCGCAGAGACAGGAAGCGGCGAAGATCAACGCGACAATAAATAGAAGTCGTCTCATTTTTCCGCCTTCTTTCTTATGTCTTTGTTCGCTTGCTTCATTTTTTCCACCAACTCCGGTCTGGCGGCGGGGGTGATGTTGCATCCGTCGGAGGGAATATCCCACACCCAATAGAGAATCATGGAGTAGTCGTAGTTCACCGCGTCGTTTATGAGGTTGGCGGTGAACTTGTCGTCGGGGTTGTTGAAGTCTTTGGGGTGGGTCTCGCCGATGTAGATGGGTTTGTTTATCCTGTTTGCCGCTTCCTTGAGACCTTTGAGTCCCACGGCGGAATCAGGGTCTTCGTTGCCAAGGCGGATATTGTCCACGTTGGAATAGTAGTGCACGGAAACCAAATCCATGGGGTCCGGGTTCATGGTTTTCACGTACTGACACAACTCCTCAAGGGTATCTTCCTGCCAGCTGCCCTTGTTTTTCCAAAGGTTGTAGGCGGCGGGGCGGGGCGCGGAGTAGCCGCCGGAGATGAGGTGGTTGGGGTCGTGCTTTTTAAGCAGAGACGCCCATTTCTTTACGAATGATGATGCCTGGTCGGTGGTGAAGTGGTCCCGTCGGACTCGGATGGGAGCGGTACCGGCGGCGGTTTCGTTGATGGAGGCCCAGCCCCAGGCCCGCTCGTCCATATACATAAGGTCCGTCTCCAGATTGAGCTCGTTGGTGAGCTCCCAGAAAAGCAGAGCCTTTTCGTCTTTGTAGCGGTCCGCCAGCTGAATTGTGTAGTAGTTCAGATACATTCGGCTCTTGGAGGTCTGGTCGGTTACGAAGTCGACCACATCGTCCTTTGCCATGTCCGGGAAAAGGAAGGGGTTCCAGTGGATGACGGGAACGAGATACACGCCTTCCTTGCGGGCGCAATCGAAGAGGTCGTCCATGGCCTTGAAGTAGGACTCGTCCCGCCAGTGAATCATGTGGGAGGGATAGAAACCGGCGGCGGAGAAGCGCATAACGTTAAAGCCGCATTCTTTTGCCAGCTTAATGGCTCCCAGAGCGTGGGCTTTCGCCTCATCGGTCGCGCCGTCGGAGGAGGAAAGACCGGCATACTCGACAAACAGATTCCATTTGTTGACGCCCACGCACCTGAAAGGCTTGCCGTCCATATAAAGCTCGGTGCCTTGTCGGGTGAGGAACCCGTCGGCGCCCGCAAATGAGGATGCGAGCAGGGCGAGGACACCAAAGAGGGCGAGTTTGATTTTCATGGCAAAGAGCCTCCGAAATTTTATCGTTAAATACATTATACATTATTAATAGTGAACACGCAACAGTATTGACAGGTTGCGTTGGTTGGAGTATACTTAATATAAGTGGATATATCATTGACGGGTAATTTTTTGTTTAAAGGTCGAATGGAGTATATCAAATGAGCAGACTTGTTATTGAAGGCGGCGTCCCCCTGAGCGGTGACGTCTTTATCAGCGGCAGCAAAAACGCGACCCTCGCCATTATGGCGGGTTCCGTGGGCATCAAGGGCGTTACGGTTCTTCACAATGTCCCGGTTATAGCGGACGTAATCAGAATGGCCAACATTCTGGAAACTCTCGGCATCAAATGCGATTTCGATAAAGTAAATCATACCATGACAATCGACGCCCGGCGGGTGACATCTTTCGCGCCCCCGGCATATCTGGTTAGCGGCATGAGAGCGGGCTTCTACATTATGGGTTCTCTCCTTGCCCGTACCGGCAACGCGAATATTCCTCATCCCGGCGGCTGCAACATAGGCATTCGGGGCATTAACTTCCACGTGGACGCTTTCAACAAAATGGGAGCCATCGTGAATGAAGTACGCAAGAAAGACGAGTTCGATTCCACGGAGCAGTATGTCTTCGCCACCTGCAAGGACACAAAACTCCACGGAGCGGATATAACCATGGACTTTTCCAGCGCCGGCGCCAGCGAGCATATTATCGCCGCCGCGTGCCTGGCTGAGGGTAAGACCACCATTTTCCCCGCGGCTCTGGAGCCGGAAGTTCTTGAGCTTGCCAAGTTCATGAACGCCGCCGGCGGCCACGTGGAATACGATTTCGACAAGCGACTCGCCACCGTGTACGGCACCGAAGAACTCCACGGCCCGGAATACACCATTCCCGGCGACAGAATGGAAATAGGCACATACGCCGTAGCCGCGGCCATAACCGGGGGCAAAGTGACCATTCACAACGTGGTTCCCGAAGACCAGGCGGCGGTGGTGGGCAAACTCACCAAAACCGGAGCCGTGGTGAAGTTCTCCGGCGACACCATGATGGTTTCCATGAACAAACGGCCCAAAGCCGTCGACATAGAGACCGCGGTTCACCCCGGATTCCCAACGGACATGCAGCAGCCCTTCAGCGCCTATATGGCCATAGCCGACGGTCACTGTTCCGTGGATGAGACCATCTACGAAGCCAGATTCGAGTTCGCGACCTCCCTCAACAAGATGGGAGCCAAAATCACCAGAACCGAAAAGGGCAAGCACTGCGATATCGACGGCGTGGAAAAGCTCCACGGCTGCAAGGATATGTACGCTCCCGACCTCAGAGGCGGCGCCGCCATTGTTTGCGCCGCGTTGGCCGCGGAGGGCAAATCCACCATTACGAATATAGAGGTTATCGAGCGGGGATACGAGAATTTGGTGGACAAATTCCGCACCCTGGGCGCGAAAATCGAAAAATACGAAGATTAAGGACGTCAAAAATTGTTAACACTTGTGCCGGAAATAGGAATCGATCTGGGAACGGCGAATATACTTGTATATCTCAAAGGCAAAGGCATCGTTCTGCGTGAGCCTTCGGTGGTCGCCGTCAACGTCAACACGAAAAAACTGGTGGCGATAGGGGAAGAAGCCAAGGCAATGCTGGGCCGCACACCCACGGGCATTGCCGTGGTGAAACCCATGTCCGACGGTGTCATAGCCGACTACACCGTCACAACAATGCTTCTGGAGCATATAGTGGCTAAGGTTTGCGGCAGACGCAGGATGATGAAACCCACGATTATCATCGCCGTGCCTTCCGAGGTCACCCAGGTCGAGAAACGAGCGGTTATACACGCCGCCAAGAACGCCGGAGCCAAGTTCGCCTACACCATAGACGAGCCCTGGGCGGCGGCCATCGGCGCGGGTATGTCCATATCATCGCCTCGGGGCAATATGGTTGTGGATATGGGCGGCGGAACCACGGATATAGCGGTTTTGTCCCTTAACGGCATAGTCACATCCAAATCCGTGCGAATCGCCGGCAACAAATTCGACGAGATAATCGGAAGATACATAAAGAACAATTATTCCCTGATGATAGGCGATATGACCGCCGAGGAAATAAAAGTCACAATCGGCTCCGCGTATCCGGACAACGACAAAAAAACCATGAAAGTGGGCGGCAGAGACCTTATCGAGGGTCTGCCCAAAACAGTGGAAGTCACATCCGGGGAGATCCGGGAAGCACTCAAAGAATCTCTTAAGACGATAACGGAAGGTATCAGAACCGTTTTGGAGTCCACACCGCCGGAATTGAGCGCGGATATAATCGAATCCGGAATAATGCTTACCGGCGGCTCGTCCATGCTGGAGGGCCTCGACAAACTTATCGCCGAGGAAACCGGTGTGAAAGTTATAAAAGCGGAAGATCCTTTGAGCGCGGTGGCCCTCGGCTGCGGCGGCGCGCTGGATATGATGGACAAGCTCAGAGACACGGTTTTGAGCACGTACTGACGTCCTCGGATAAGCCGATAATAAAGTTTACATAATATATCTTATGGTGCGTTACGGATATTTATTCCCTATGCTCCCCTCACGGTAACAAATGAAGCGAAGATTCAGCGGTAATCAAAATAACGGCGCCTCCTATTCGGTTGGCATAATATGCGCTGTCCTGTCCGCGGCTGTCATGGCGGCGGCTCTGATATTTCCCAAGTTTTACTTCCTCGCCTACATGGGCTTGGTTCCTCTCGTTTGCGCCGTCACCGACCAACGGCCGGCCTACAAACTCCAAATCGGACTTCTTACCGGCGTTTTGTATTACGCCACCGCTCTCGTTTGGGTCTACGCTTTCGGTGTCAAACTCTATTCCGCGGCCGTTCTCATTGAGGCTCTGGCCATAATGCTGTTCGCCCTCTGTTTACCGCCGAAAGACGCTAAACTGCGCTATTTGTTCGCTCCCGCTCTCTGGGTTGCCGTCAAATGGCTCTTTTCACTGTTCTCCTTCGGATTCACCTACGGTTCCTTTGCTCAGATAACCTCCGGTGACACATATTTGTCACAAAGTGCCGCCTATATCGGCATTTGGGGCATTGAGTACGTTATCTGCTTCTTCAACGTGGCTCTGGCGGACTTCATCTCAATCCGCCGGGTCTACCCCATCGTCATCGCCCTCTTGCTGGCCGCGGTTTGCTATCAGGCCGGCTGCATCCACACCCTAAAACATCCCAAGGAAATCATTCCCGAGGCCATGTCCTACGGCGACAATAGGAATTCCCTGAGCGACGTGGCCCGCTACGCCCGTAACAAGCAGATCCCCCGAATGCGCTTCGAGTCCCGACCCAAAGAAGATTGGGCCGCCTACGTCAGCGTGGTGATTTGCCTCACGGCTTTTTGTCTGAAAATCGCCCAAAAGCGGTCTTAATATGCTATAATAAGAATATGAGTGTTACTCCCCGCGAAAAGTTTATACGAGCCCTTGAGCGCAAACCCATAACGGGTTTGGTGCCCCACTTTGAGTTGGTGTTTTTCCTTACCATGGAGACTCTGGGCAAGGTTCATCCCTGCCACCGCAACTATTTTCAGTGGGATCAGATGTCGGAATACGAACGGAATCTCCACCGGGAGGATATGGCCGATCTCTACATCGCCACCGCGGAGAGATTTGACCACAACGCCATATTCATCCACTCCGACCACACGGAATCCGGGCATATCGCCGAGATTATCCGGGAAAAAACCGGCGACAAGTACTACATCACAATGCACGGCGACCCCACATATCCCATTCCCGACGGCGAAGCCATGCTCGATTTCTGTTACCGCATGTCCGACGATTCTCAGGGTATGAAAGATGAGGCCCAGCGGCGGGTTGATGAGTTTACGGAAAAAGCGTCGGAGCTTGCGGGCAAGGGGCTTCTGGACGGTTTCACCCTCTGTTCCGATTATTGCCTCAACACCGGCCCGTTTCTGTCCCCGGCGCAATTTGACGAGTTTGTCATGCCCTATCTTACGCAAATCATAAAGAATTACCGGGAGATGGGCTTCTATACGATTAAGCATACCGACGGCAACATTATGCCCATAATCGACCGTCTGGTGGAAGCAAA
>JAGDDM010000205.1 GCA_017958015.1 Abditibacteriota bacterium
CCTGGGGGCGGTATGCCGATTTCTTCTGGGTAAACTGTTTCTTTTGCGCCTCGTGCCGCCTTTACACACCCTCATAATCAACGTGCTGGGCTGTCTCGTGATGGGAATCGCGGTTGGCTGTTTCGGCAACAACAAAACGGTGCTTTTTACGGCTCTCACCGCGGGTTTCTGCGGCGGATTTACCACTTTTTCCGCTTTTTCGTTGGAGACGCTGAACCTTATGGAGAAGGGCGCATATACAGCGGCTGTGGGATACGCCGCCGCCAGCGTTGTGTTCTGCGTCCTCGGTCTGTGGATAGGGAAAACCCTTGACGGTTTTCTCGGGTTATGTTAAGATTGAAAAAACGATAAAGGAGTTTTTTATGAAAATCATCAAAATTTTCGCGGCGGCTCTCATCACCGCGGCTCTCGTTTCCGGGACGGCCTTCTGCGGAACGAATCCCATAACGGAGAAGACCTATTCTCCCAAGGCCATCAATCACTTTCCGGACACAAAAAGCGGACGGAAAGTGCTTATCGGCGACTTCCACTGCCACACCGAGTGGGGCCACGGCGGTCTTACGGTTCCGGACAGAATCATGGAGGCCTGGGCTTGGGGATTCGACTATCTTGCCATAACCGAGCACGGCAACATCAGCGGCGCCGTCGCCACCACTCCCGCGGACAGCAAGTGGCTTCCCAAGGACGCCAAGAGCTACACCGGCGTGGCGGGTGTTGAGAAGGGCGATATGCCCAGACAGCCCATGGAATCCAACAGACTGGCCATTCCCATCGCCAAGAAGTACGGACTTCTCTACTTCTGCGGCGTGGAGAGCGGCATCGCCGGCAAAGAGCACACTGTGGCTTTCAACATCTCCAAGGACTACAACTCCGACGCCTACGACCACTGGCTGGCGGAGGATCCCGGTCAGGGCAACGCCGTTTGGTACAGAGACAGATTCAAACAATTTAAGGATATGGGCGCTTTTCTCATCTATCCGCACCCCCACTACGGCTACGCCAGAGAGCAAATGCAGTGGAGCGTGGACCACGGTCTCGTTAGGGGCATCGAGGTTATGAACGGCTCCAACTCCACCAAGGCCATCGCCGCCACCGGCGCCACCGAGGGCGAGGCGGGCTACCGCTGGTACGAGGCTTTCGATTACGCCCTTGAGCACAATCTGGGCATCTACGCCAACACCGACGCCCACGGCGAGCGGGGCGCCACTTTCACCCTGGTTCTCGCCAAGGAAAAGACGAAGGAGTCCGTTATGGAAGCCTGCAACGAGCTCCGCACCGTGGGATATTTCGACAATATGCTCTGGGGCAGAGTCCGGGACGTGGACGATATTATTTCTTCCTGCGTGGAAGTGGAAAAGATTAAACTCGACTCCGCTCTCACTATGGTGAGAATCTCCAACCTCTCACCCATGACCATGACCATGAGCGTCCTCGGCAGAGATATCGAGCTGCCGCCCTACAACAACGTTCTCGTAAAGAACGAAACCGGCAGAGACAGCTTCGTTATCACCTACAAGAACGTGTGGACTTCTTCAAAGACGAAGCTCAAAAAGAGATATTAATCCGTCTTGAGAGTTGTTTCCGCGTTAAAAACATATAAATCGGAGAATACTTATTCATGAGATTTATCAAAATCATCGCGGCGGCGTTTGCCGCGCTTACCGCTCTTGCGGGTGTAGCCTTTGCCGCCACAACTCCTTTGAACGAAAACTTTTACAAGCCCAAACCCATCAACCGCTTTCCGGATACGAAAAGCGGAAGAAAGGTTCTGATCGGCGACTTCCACACCCACACCGATTGGGGACACGACGGCCTCAGCGTCGAGGACAGAATCTTGGACTCCTACAACTGGGGAATGGACATTTTGGCCATCACCGAGCACGGCAATATTTGGGGCGCCGCGCACTTTACCCCCGCGGACAGCAAGTGGCTTCCCGAGAACGCCGACTCCGCCACGTCGATTGCCGGAACAATCAGAAGCGCGATGGACCGTCAGCCCATGGATTTGCATAAAACCGCCGTTCCCCTGGCGAAGAAGTACGGTTTGATTTACTTCAACGGCGTGGAAACCGGTATCGCCGGCAAAGAGCACATCGTTGCTTTCAATATACCCAAGGATTACAAATCCGACGCCTACGACCACTGGTTGGCGGAAGATCCCGGTCAGGGAAACGCTGTTTACTACCGGGACAGATTCAAACTGCTGGCTTCCGACGGCGGCTTTATCCTCTATCCCCATCCCTACTACGGCTATGCCAGAGAGCAGGTTCAGTGGAGTGTGGACAACGGCCTGATTAAGGGTATCGAGGTCATGAACGGCTCCGCCGACACCCAGGAGAACGAAC
>JAGDDM010000025.1 GCA_017958015.1 Abditibacteriota bacterium
AAGCGACGCCACGATTTGGTGGCCCTGGGTGTTTGAAATGTCGTAGCCCTCGATGCGCCGGGGGAGTTTGGGGGAGTCTATGGCGCTTTGAAGCTCCGACAGCTCCGCCCGCACCATGGCCTCGTCTCTTGACTGCCGCAGATTCATCCTCGTTATGGCGTCCTCCGCGTTCCGCAGAGCCATTTCTATAAGGGCCTTCCGCTCCCCCCGTTGAGGTGTGGAGATTGTTACTTTTTTGCCCCGTCTTTGGGTTACGAAATCGGAGATGACTTCCGCGTCCTCCTCGTCGATTTTCCCGGCGATAAGCACCTCGTCCGGGAAGGAGGCGGTGAGGGCGTAGTAGCTTTTAAGGAAACTCTGGTAGTTCTCCGAGTCGTCGTCGCTGATGTTGGTTAGGGGATAGTGGTCCTCGGCGATGAGAATGCCGTCCCGGACAATGAGCACTTCCGCGATTGCGTTGCCGTCCTTGGCGGTGACGACCACGGCGTCCCGGTTCTTGCCGCTTTCCGACTGGCACACCTGCATTCCGGCTGTGGTGAGCTTCTTCACCGCCGCCGCTCTGTCCCGGAGCTTGGCGGCCTTCTCGAAAAGCAGATTCTCCGCCGCCTTCTCCATTTCCGCCGTGAGGCTCCGCACCAGCTCGCTCCGCTTGCCCTCCAGGAAGGCCATGACTTCCTCAATCACCGCCATGTAGTCCTCCCGACTCATCTTCCCCGCGCAGACGCCGGTGCACTGGCCGATGTGGTAGTACATGCAGGCCTTGCCCCCGGAGGTTTCCGGGTGCCGGTAACCGCAGGGGACTTTGAATATCTGTCGAAGGAGCTTCAGCGTTTCGTGGAGGGCGCCGTGGTCGGTGTAGGGTCCGAAGTAGCGGGCGCCGGATTTGCCGGAGAGCTTCGTTTTGCGGGCAAAGCGCACCGTGGGGAACCTGTCGGCAAGAGTCACCGCAATGTAGGGGTAGCTCTTGTCGTCCCGGAGCATGACGTTGTAGGGGGGCTTGTGCTTGTTGATGAGGTTCCGCTCGAGGATAAGGGCCTCCCGCTCGGAATCGGTGACAATCCACTCGATGTCCCGAATCTCCGACACCATCCGCTGTTTTTGGCGGGTGAGGGAGGTTCCGGCCCGGAAGTAGGAGCGGACCCGGTTGGTGAGCAGCTTCGCCTTGCCGATGTATATCACGTTGCCGGATTCGTTTTTCATTATGTAGCAGCCGGGGCGCTCGGGAAGGGCGTCCAGCCGCGATTCAACGTGTTCGGTGACGAACATTCAGATGACATCCTTGATGTATCGCGCCGGCACGCCGCCGACAACCGTGTTGGGTGCCACGTCCTTTGTGACAACGGCTCCGGCGGCAACCACCGCTCCGTCACCGATTGTAACTCCGGCGGTGACTATGACTCCGGCCCCAAGCCAAGCGTTTTTGCCTATCCGTATGGGAGCGGGGCGGATGTCGCTTCGGGTTTTGGGATTGAGGTCGTGGTTGAGGGTCGCCAGAACCGTGTTGTGGCCGATTTGGGCGCCGTCGCCGATTACTATGCCACCTTGGTCCTGAAACCGGCAGCCGGAGTTGATAAAGACGTTTTCGCCGATAATCGTATTGAGACCGCAGTCGGTGGTGAAGGGGGGAAAGAGGGCGGAGGAGTCGGGCATCTTCCGCCCGGTGAGCTCCGTCATGTACCCTCGTATTTCCTCGGGGCTGTGATAACCCGTGTTTATTTTCGCCGTGATTTGCTGCGCCCGCAGGGACGCCGCTATCATGGTCTTGTGGATTTCCGAACCGGCCGCCACCGTCTCGCCGGTGTTCATATGGGTTATAAAGTCATCGAAGTTCATTTTTGCCTCGCTGTGAGTTTCTTTTTGTCATAATACCGGTTTTTTCGCGGATTTGCAAGCGTTTCTTTACGAACGGGCGGATTTGCGGTATAATGTAACCATGAAATCATATTTTGACAAAATAGCTGAAGAAACGCTTGCTTGTGTTCCGACACCAAATACACAGTGTCAAGATTGCGTCTTTGCCGAAGTTCCGGGGCGCGGTTTCCGACCCGATATCGGAATTTGCCAGATATATGACGACGCCTCCACTTGCAATTATAAGCCTGGAGGTGTTATGCGCGGTCTTGAACCCTGTGAACACTATATTCGGCGAACGGAGAAAGACTCGGAAAAGTGAATGAATATATATTGTATGAGGTGACGCTATGGCGCTTAAAAGACCGGAATGGATAAAGGCAAAGGCCCCCGGAGGGAAGAATTACGAGGACATAAGGTCCATGATCGGAGATCGGGATTTGCACACCGTGTGTCAGAGCGCGAACTGTCCCAACCTCGGCGAGTGCTGGAAGGCCCGCACCGCCACGTTCATGATTCTCGGCAACCACTGCACCCGAAACTGCCGGTTCTGCGACGTTGCCCACGGCGCGCCGGACCCCCTCGATTTCGACGAGCCCAAGCGGGTGGCGGACGCGGTGGAGTTTCTGGGCCTCAAATACGCCGTTGTCACTTCCGTAACCCGTGACGACCTGCCCGACGGCGGCGCGGAGATATTCGCCAAAACCATCGAGGCGGTTCACGCTTTGCCCACGGGATGCGCCATTGAGGTGCTCATTCCGGACCTTCTGGGCGACTTCGACTCCCTGAAGGTGGTTGTTGACGCCAAGCCGGAAGTTCTGAACCACAACGTGGAGACGGTGGAGCGGTGCTATCCCTTTGTGCGGCCTCAGGCGGTTTACCGCCGGTCGCTGGATCTGCTTGCCAACGTGAAGAAGATCGACCACCACATGCGGACGAAATCCGGCCTTATGGTGGGCGTGGGCGAGACTTGGGATGAGCTTATGGGCACCATGCGGGACCTGCGCTCCGTTGATTGCGACGTGCTCACCGTGGGCCAGTATTTGGCGCCGTCGGCGAACCACGTGCCAATCGACAGATATTACACTCCCGAGGAGTTTGACCGCATCAAAGAGG
>JAGDDM010000206.1 GCA_017958015.1 Abditibacteriota bacterium
AAACGATATGCTCCCGTTGTTTGCCGAAGACTATGTCGTGTTTTTCGTTAAGGTCGATTTTCAGCGTTGTTCCGACAGCGCCGCCGTCAATCGTAATCTTTTTTCGGGTTTTGTTCTCGACCGACAGGTTGTTCGTATCGGCGAAAGAGGGCAGGAATACGTAAAACGTCCCGTCCTCGGATTGCCAGGGCCTTACGGAGTCGAAAGTTATCGAATCCGCAAGAGGTCGGGAGTCCTCGTACACGCGAATAACATACCCGGCAATCGCCAAGCATATTGCCGTGATAATCGCAAGCGGTATCAGCCTCTTCAATTCTCCGAGTGTTCCTTTCGATAGTCTACAAATATATTATACCATAATTTCACCGCCCGTTTCGCAATTCCGGCGAAAACGTGGTAAAATATAGTGAACAATATCATAAGGACAGGAAAATTGAGCGATTTGATTAAAGAAATCGCGAGGCGCAGAACCTTCGCGATTATATCACACCCGGACGCGGGTAAAACCACACTCACGGAAAAACTCCTTCTCTACACCGGCGCCATCGACATGGCGGGTTCCGTTCGCGCCAAGAAAGAGCAGCGGCAGGCCCGTTCCGACTGGATGGAGCTGGAAAAGCAGAGGGGCATATCCATCACCTCCACCGTCATGCAGTTCGGCTACGAGGGCTACGTTATGAATCTGCTGGACACCCCCGGCCACGAGGACTTCAGCGAGGACACTTACCGCACCCTCACCGCCGTGGACAGCGCGGTGATGCTCATTGACGCCGCCAAGGGCATCGAGCCTCAGACCCGCAAACTCTTCGACGTCTGCCGCATGAGGGGCATTCCCATTTTCACCTTCATTAACAAAATGGACCGTCCCGCCCGGGAGCCGCTGGACCTCATGGACGAGATTGAGAAAACCTTCAAGATTAAGACCTTCCCCATGAACTGGCCTCTGGGCAACGGCGGCACCTTCAAGGGCGTCTACGACCGAATGAACAAGACCATGAACCTCTTCGAGACCACGGTCCACGGCGCCACGGTGGCTCCCGTCATCGAGACAACCCCCGACGGCGAGGAGTGCGCCAAGTTGGTGGACAAGGCAACCCACGAGACATTCCTGGAGGAGATGGAACTGCTGGACATGGTTGGCGAAACCTTCGATGAGGGCGAACTCTCCCGGGGCGAGCTGACCCCCGTCTACTTCGGCAGCGCCGTCACCAACTTCGGCGTGCGGCTCTTCCTTGACTCCTTTGTGTCCCTGGCTCCTCCGCCGGCGGCCCACGAATCTTCCGAGGGCACGGTTGAGCCGAGCGACAAGGACTTCACCGGCTTCGTGTTCAAGATTCAGGCCAACATGGACCCCAAGCACCGGGACAGCGTGGCTTTCCTGCGGGTCTGCTCCGGTGAGTTCGAGAAGGACATGCAGGTTTTCCACTCCCGCCAGAAGTCCAAAATAAGACTTTCCCGGCCCCACAAACTCTTCGCCAGAGACAGAGACACCGTTGAGAGCGCCTACCCCGGCGACATATTGGGCCTCATCAATCCCGGCGTTTTCGCCATCGGCGACACGGTTTCAACCGGCAGAAAGGTTGAGTTCGGCGGCATACCCAGGTTCGCACCGGAACACTTCGCGCTTCTGCGCTGCCCGGACCCCTCCGACTCCAAAAAGTTCCGAGCCGGTGTGGAGCAGTTGGCCGCTGAGGGCGCCACACAGGTGTTCTATCCCGACGACCCCAACGCCGTCCGCGATCCGATTCTGGCGGTGGTGGGTATGCTCCAGTTCGACGTCATCAAGTACCGCCTTGAGAGCGAGTACAACGTGAAAACCATTCTGGAGCCCATGAACGTGAAGTTCGTCCGCTGGCTGGAGACCGGTGTGGACAACATCAATCTGGCTTTGGGCGCCAAAACCGTGGTGGACTCCATCGGCCGCAAGGCGGTTATGTTCGACGGCGACTGGGCCCTGCGGCACGTGATAGAGAAGAACCCGGGCATCAAGCTGACGGAAGTGAAATGAGAGTTTTGGGACTTGACCCGGGCACGGCCACAACCGGATTCGCCGTGGCGGAAAAGGTTGGCGGCGTAATGAAGCCCGTCACATACGGAACAATCCTCACCACGCCCGAAAAAACCGACAGGGAGCGGCTGGTGGACATATACAACGACCTGAACACGGTGATAGACACATACAAACCCGACACCGTGGCCATGGAAAAGTTGTTCTTCTCCAAAAACCAAACCACCGGCATCGCTGTGGCCAAGGCCTGCGGGGTCATGCAGCTTGTCTGCGCCTTCCGGGGACTGGAAGTGAAGGAATACACTCCCTCCGCCGTGAAACTCTCCGTGGTGGGCTACGGCAACGCGGAGAAGAAACAGGTTCAGTATATGGTGTGCAAACTCTTTAACCTCAAAGAAACCCCCAAACCCGACGACGCCGCCGACGCCTTGGCGCTCTGCGCCTGTCGGTTGTCGGATATGTAGAAAGGAAATATATTATGCTCGGAGCGATAGTCGGCGATATTGTGGGCTCGATCTACGAGTGGCACAATATCAAAACAAAGAATTTTCCCCTGTTCGGGGAAGGTTGCCGTTTTACCGACGACACGGTCATGACATGCGCTGTGGCGGAGGCTCTTATGAAGGGCGGTAAACGGGACGACTTTATCGATGCCATGAAGAAGTACGGCCGCATGTACCCGGATGCCGGTTACGGCGGCAGATTTCGCGAGTGGCTTTTCTCCGATACCCGTGAGCCCTACAACAGTTTCGGCAACGGTTCCGCTATGCGTGTTTCTCCCTGCGCTTGGGTGATGAACCGTGGCTTTTGCGCGAGAACGGGAATGTGGCCTTCGGCGGGGAGAGAACGCGCGAAAGTGTCCGCGGAAGTGACTCACAACCATCCCGAGGGGATTAAAGGCGCAATGGCGGTTACCGACGCCGTTTTTATGAGCAGATACCACTTCGGCGGTTTTTACGGTGATTACGGACATCCGATAAACAATAATCCCGCGGAGTGCAAAAAGCGCATAAAAGAACATATTGAAAGTGAATACGGCTACGATTTGTCCCGAAGGCTTGACGATATACGTCCCTCGTATGGGTTTGACGCTTCCTGTCAGGGTTCGGTGCCGGAAGCTGTAATCGCCTTTTTGGAAAGCACCGACTTTGAGGATGCTATCAGGAACGCCGTTTCCATCGGCGGCGACAGCGACACCATCGCGGCAATCACCGGTAGTATAGCCGAAGCGGCCTACGGTATTCCGGAACACATCAAAGCGAAAGCTTTGTCCTACCTTCCGGATCCCCTGCGGGATGTTCTCCGCGAGTGGAGGAAACTCATCGGCGAACTTCGAAAGCACGGATTTTAAGATATGTAATATTTTCGCCCGAAAGTCCTTGACCTGTGGGCGAAAATGGGGTATAATTACAATGTAAGGGCGGTTGGCTCAGCGGGAGAGCACTTCGTTCACACCGAAGGGGTCGCCGGTTCGAATCCGGCACTGCCC
>JAGDDM010000026.1 GCA_017958015.1 Abditibacteriota bacterium
CGGTGTGTCCGGTCTTGCCACCAAGACAAGTACAATCGAGTTCATGCTCTCCGGCATCTTCGCCCACTACAAAGAGGACATCGCCGTGGTGTGCTTCAACGTGAAGGGCTCCGATATGCTCTTTCTGGACTATCCCGCCACTCTCCCCAAGGGTCACGAACTTGAGGCCCGCTACACGGAGGCGGGCGTGGGAGGCATCGAGGAGGAAGACTTCGGGAAGTACGCCAAACTGGATGTGCCCTGCAAGGCCTTCGACAACGTGCGCTACTACGCTCCCTTCAAGGCGGATCGGTTCAATCTGAACACCCTCCGCAGCAACGAGGAACTGGCGGACAACGTGTACCCCCTGTCCTGGAACCTGGAGGATGTGATTGAGTATTCCGGAGTGTTTCTGAACCGCGACGACATCGACGCCAAGGCGGACGCCCTCATAAGCTACATTCAGCAGAGAGTTGTGGGGCGGAAAGTCACCGTGGGGGACAAGACCTTTGAGGTGCATGATTTCGCCGAGCTGAACGCATGGTTCGACGCGGTGAAGGAGTTTATGGAGGATAACGAGAAGCCGGAGTACAAAACCCACCACATCGCCACCATTCGCAAGGTGAGCAACCGGCTTTCCAATTTGGTGAACCGCTACAAGGGTCTCATCAGTCCCGACACCACCCATTCCGACTTGCCCTGGGACGAGGGTTTCAGGGACCGGCACATCTACGTTGTGGACGTGGCCAAGCAGGACGCCCAGGCCCAGGACCTTGTGTTTACCCGTGTGGTGAGCAAACTTCGGGAACGGCTGGAGGCGAAGAAGCTGGGCGTGGGCCACGTTATCGTGGTTGTGGATGAGCTCAATAAATACGCTCCCTCCGACGGCTCCGAGACATATCTGAAGAAGACTTTGTTGGAGATTTCCGAGCGGGGCAGATATCTGGGTCTGGTGCTCTTTTCCGCCCAGCAGTTCCGCAGTCAGGTGCAGAAGCGGGTGGTGGGCAACTCCGCCAGCTTTATGTACGGGCGTATGGACATGGACGAGCTGGCCACTCCCGGCTATCAGGTTCTCGGTTCCTCCGTGAAGGAGAAACTGGCAACCCTGTCCAAAGGTCAGATGATGGTTCGGCATCCCCACTTCAACCAGCCCATATTCATCAAGTTCCCCCGACCCAACATTCTCCGGGGTCCCGACGGCATAAAGGTGTTCCCGCCGGAGGAGGAGCTGCCTCTGGCGGAATGCGTCTACCGGCATCTGTCCAAACTGGATAAGGACATCCGCCGCAACGACATTAAGGACGCCATAGTGGGCGTGGATGAAGAGAAAGTCGTTGAGGCCATGAACAAGGTGGTCAACGACACCCACAAATCCGAAAAGCCCCTGGTATATTTCAAGAGTTTTCTTCCCCGGAAGCCCAAGGAAGAAACAATAAAGTTCAGTGACGTCCGGTCCGATTTCGTCAATCCGGACCCGGACGACCCCTTTGCTTATTAAATCATGAAACTTGTGCATATCGGCGACACCCATTTGGGGTTTCGCGCCTACAATAAAACAACAGATTACGGCGTTAATATGCGTCAGGCGGACGTGTACCACTCTTTCCGCCGAGTCCTCGATAAGACGGCGGAAATAAACCCGGACATCGTTATAATCGCCGGGGATATGTTCCACAGCGTGCGGCCGGACAACTTTACCGTCTACACCACATTCAACGCTCTCAATGACTTTCGGAAGAAGTGCGCCGCGCCGATGTTTATAATCGGCGGCAACCACGACACCCCAAAAACCAGCGACGCCGGGTGTATTCTCGACCTTTACAGAGTCATACCCAACATCCGTGTGGTCCACTCCGAAAGCAAATCCCTTGACGTCCCGGAGCTTGATTTGCGGGTGTATTGCATGCCGTACCGAACGATTAAGGACGCGGGCACGGCGGATTTCACGCCCGAGTCGGAGCGGAAGTACAACGTTTTCATTCTCCACGGCACCGTGGGTGATATGAAGCGGGGCATGCACGACATATACAAGGTTGACCCCGAGATTTTAGACAGGTTCGAGTGGGACTACATCGCCCTGGGGCACATCCACATCTGCGAGCAGGTGGGGGAGCGGGCGTGGTATTCCGTTTCCACGGACTACGCTTCCACCAGCGTGTGGGAGGAGGCCTCCCATCCCAAGGGCTTCATCGAGTACGACCTGGAGGAGCACAAAATGACCTTCCACAAGATTGAGACCCGCAAAGTGATTGACATGCCGGTTATCGACGCCGCCTAGCTTACGGCGGAGGAGGTTATGGACGCGGTGCGCGCCAACGCGGAGAAGTTCGACTGTAAGGACGCTATCGTCCGGCAGGTGGTGGAAAATATTTCCCGCTCCGTGGATAACAGTCTGGATCGCTCCTATATAAAGACTCTTCGGGGAATCGCTACGGACTTTACTTTTACAACCCGCAAGCCGGAGGAGTCGACGAGGAAGTCGGCGGTGGCGGCCGGCGCCGCCGTGTCTCTGGAGGCGGAGTGGTCCGATTTCTGCGACGACATAACGGATTTGCCTGCGGGAATAGATAAGGAAACCTTTAAGAAGATGGGCGCGGAGTATTTGGAGGCGGTGAAATGAAACTTCTCACGCTCACAATGCGCAACTTCAGACAGTATAAGGACAACACCTTGGAGTTCGGCGCCGGACTCATAGGTATATTCGGCGCCAACGGCTCCGGAAAGTCCACCATTCTCGAGGCCATAGCCTGGGTTCTCTACGGCAGACTCCGGGCCGGAGCCAAAAACGACACCGTCAGATGCAGAGTCTCCGAGGGCGGGTCGAGCGTCTACGTCTCCCTTGAGTTTGAGCTTGACGGCGAGATATACAAGGTGGAGCGGTCCATGTCCGGCAAGACGAACAAAGCGGACGCCTC
>JAGDDM010000027.1 GCA_017958015.1 Abditibacteriota bacterium
CGCGGAGTATAACCTTTTTGCCGCCGATTAGTTTGTCCGCCTTATCCCGGGACTGGGGACCGTATTTCTGACTGATTTCCGGAGCGTCGATGCCGGAGACGCGGACCTTGAGGGTATCATCTTTCGTCTTTACCTGAAAGGTGTCACCGTCGTGGACCCGGACAACAACGCCCATCTTCGTTTTGGCGTTCTTTGCGTAGGATGGGGCTGTTACCTTCTCGAAGTCCTTTGCGGTGGGGAGGCTCTTTGCCTTGTGTATGATATCGCCCTTGGAGTTTATGTAGGCGTCTTTGTCCGCCGGTTTGTAGCCGGTCTTTGCGGGAGCGTCGGTTTTCTTTTTGGTTGTCTTTGTTGTCGTGGACGCCGTTGCTTTTTCCGCGGCCTTGATCATGCGGTCGATGTCGCTTTGCCGCAGACCCAGGAAGGATCCCACAGCCAATATGATAACGGTTATCCAAATGGGCGCCTTGCTTGTTTTTTTACTCAATTTTCCGCTCCTTTGTTTTTTCTCTTGATTTTTCCGCCGAAGGGTGGTATAATATGAAAGTCTTTTGGGGGTGTAGCTCAGTTGGGAGAGCGCTTGGTTCGCATTCAAGAGGTCAGGGGTTCGAATCCCCTCATCTCCACCAAAGTTTTACGGAGCGGATGTTGTCCGCTTCGCTTTTTTATATATATATTGTATCACATATCCGCTTCCCGCGAAAGGATGCGGATTAATTTTTGCCTAAGCTTTGAAAACCGTGGTGAAATGTGGTATAATATATTCGCACGCACCCGTAGCGCAGTGGATAGAGCGTTTGCCTCCGGAGCAAAAGGTCGGGCGTTCGAATCGCCCCGGGTGCGCCATATTTGAATTTATGAGGTACGCGAATGTACGTAGGCAGAATCGTCGCCGTCGGCAAAACCGACAAACCCTTTGTGGGTTACAGAGTTTCCTCCCGTTCTTTCCCCAACAGGATTACGGCCATCACCGATGAGGGTATAGCCGTTCAGCCCCTGGATCCGGAGGATATGAAGCGCAATCCCTATATCGCTTACAACTGTGTAAGAGTCTCCGAAAACGGCATCGTCGTTTCCAACGGCTCCCACACGGATCCCATTTTCGAAAAGCTGGAAGCGGGCGCATCTCCCTTTGAGGCCCTGGGCAGCGTTCTCTCCGAAATGGAGTATGAGCACGACGACTACAACACTCCCCGCATCGCCGGTATCGTTACCGACACCAAGGGATACCTGGGCATCGTCAGAGACAACGGAACGGAAGTTCGTGAGTTCGATCTCGCCGACAACACCTGCGAGTACATCAGCACCTACGAAACCAACACCATGAGCGCCGAGAAGTACGAGATTAAGGCCGCCAACGCGGATGAGATTGCCGAGTTTGTGGTTGACGGCGGCGTGTTCGCTTCCCTCGAGCTCCCGGTCTGCGCGGCGGCATACTGCGGCGGTAAGCTGGCGGTTTGCAATCCCCACAAGAAGTAATCATGAAAAAGTTCGGTCTTTGGGCGATAATCATCGCGGCGCTGGGTATTCTTATGGCGGTGAACTCCTTTATGGGAACCTCTCCCGACGGAGATCACCGCGACCATGACCATGAGGAAGAAGCGGCCGAGGAAACCGCCGCTCCCGCGAAGATGCCGGAGGCGCTGCCCGCGCAATCCGATAAGGCTTCCATGGAGCTGGGCAGAGTCGCCGAGATAAACACCACCAAAGGCAAGATTGTCATCGTCTTTTTCGAGAAAGACTGTCCCGCCACCTGCGATCAGATAATCTCTCTTTTCAAGGATAACAAGTACCGCGATGTTAAGTTCGGCAGAGTGGAAAAGGACAATCTCATTCAGATTGACGCCGTGGAACCGGACGCGCCCAAGTTGAAGCTTGAGGTGAAAGAGGGTCTGGACAACGTGAAAGGCGCCGTGGGCATGGCGCGGATTCCGGACGACAAGGACTCCGCCACCAGCGCGTTCTACATTCTCATGGAGCCTTGGCGGCATCTTGACGGCGACTACTGCGTTTTCGCCAGAGTCCTTGAGGGCATGGACGTTATAATGAAGATTACTCCCGAGGACAAGGTAACCGGATCGACAATCAGAAACCGCACCGACAAGGACAAACAGCGTTTCGACGAGCTGCGGACCATGGAAGCCGAGCGGGAAGTGGAGTGATTTTTATTTTGCTTGCATTATTCACCGCGATGTGCTATTATATAATTTGATATAAAAGAATATATGCCTCTCGCCCCTTTCGCGGCGGATGAGAGGTTTTTTAAATATTAAAGAGGAATGTTATGAGAAGCGACGTTATAAGAACAGGTTTGGAACACTCCGCCGTGCGGGGACTTATGAAGGGTATGGGCTATACCGACGAGGAAATGTACAAGCCCCTCATCGGTGTCGCCAACTCTTGGAACGAGATTGTTCCGGGTCATATGAATCTGGACAAAATCGCCGACGCGGTCAAGGCGGGCATCCGCATTGCCGGCGGCACTCCCATGGAGTTCGGCGTCATCGGCGTCTGCGACGGTCTCGCCATGGGTCACGAGGGCATGAAGTATTCCCTGGTGACAAGAGAACTCATCGCCGATTCCGTGGAGTGTATGGCTAAGGCCCACGCGCTGGACGCCCTCGTTCTCATTCCCAACTGCGACAAGATTGTTCCCGCCATGCTTATGGCGGCTGCCAGAATCAATATCCCCACCGTTATCGTCAGCGGCGGTCCCATGAGAGCGGGCCGCTACAAAGGCAAAGATATCTCCGTTACCCAGCTCTTCGAGGGCGCGGGAGCGGTCCTGGGCGGAAAGATTACCGAGGAAGAGCTCTACGAGCTTGAGGAAGTGGCCTGTCCCGGTTGCGGCAGCTGCGCCGGTATGTTCACCGCCAACTCCATGAACTCCCTGACGGAGGCTATCGGTATGGGTCTGCCGGGCAACGGCACAATCCCCTCCACCGACGGCGCCAGAATCCGCCTTGCCAAGCACGCGGGCATGAAGGTTATGGAACTTCTGGAAAAGAACATCTGCCCCAGAGACATTATGACCAAGCAGGCTTTCGCTAACGCCATGGCCGTTGATATGGCTCTCGGCTGCTCCACCAACACGGCGCTCCACATTCCCGCCATAGCCCACGAGGCCAAGGTTGATTTCGATATCGAGATGCTCAACGAAGTCAGCGCCCGGACGCCCCATATCACCATGTTGGCGCCCGCTCAGGCGGACCCGGTGAACGGCATCTACCACCATATGCAGGATTTGAACGAGGCCGGCGGTATTCCCGCGGTGCTCAAAGAGCTCGCCAAGAAGAACCTCATCGACACCTCCGTTATGACCGTAACCGGCAAAACAATGGCGGAGAACATTGAGAAGGCCGTCAACATGAACGAGACGGTTATTCATCCCATCGACAAGCCTTATCACGAGACCGGCGGCATAGCCGTTTTGAAGGGCAATCTGGCTCCCGACGGCGCCGTTGTTAAACAGGCCGCCGTGGATCCGGACGCTTGGACTTTCGAGGGACCCGCTCGGGTATTCGAGTGCGAGGACGACGCGGTTAAAACACTCCTTGAGGGCGGCGTCAAAAAGGGCGAGGTTGTGGTTATTCGCAACGAAGGCCCCAAGGGCGGACCCGGTATGAGAGAAATGCTCACCGCCACCGCCACCGTCTGCGGCATGGGCATGGGCAAGGATATTGCCCTCATCACCGACGGCAGATTCTCCGGAGCGTCCAGAGGCGCCTGCATCGGCCACGTATCTCCCGAGGGAGCTTCCGGCGGCGTCATCGGACTGCTTAAAGACGGCGACATTATCAGCATTGACATTCCCGGCCACAAGCTGGACGTTAAGCTCTCCGACGAGGAAATCGCCGCCAGAAGAGCGGCATGGAAAGAGCCGAAGAGAAATCTGGAAGGTTACCTTGCCAGATACGCCAAACTGGTTTCTTCCGCCGATGAGGGCGCGATTATAAAGTAGGGGGCATCGGATGAAACTCAAAGGTTCCGAAGCGCTGGTTCAGTCACTTGTGGACTGCGGCGTGGAAGTGATTTTCGGTATTCCCGGCGGACAGATGATTCCCATCTATGACGCCCTTTACGGAAGAACCGATATAAAGAATATTCTCATGCGCCACGAGCAGGGCGCGGCCCACGCGGCGGACGGTTACGCCAGAGCCACCGGCAAGATCGGCGTTTGTTTCGCCACCTCCGGCCCCGGTGCCACTAACCTGGTAACCGGCATCGCCACCGCCAATATGGACTCCATTCCCATGTTGGCCGTTACCGGTCAGGTAGGTACCGCGGCTTTGGGCAAGGACGCTTTCCAGGAAGTTGACATCACCGGCGTCACCATGCCCATTACAAAACACAGTTACCTTGTGAAAAAGGCCGAGGATTTGCCCAGAGTGGTCAGCGAGGCCATCTACATCGCCACCACCGGCAGACCGGGCCCTGTTCTCATCGATATTCCCAGCGACGTTCAGCGGGCGGTTATCGACTACAAGCCCGTGAAATCCGTCAGCATCCGCAGCTATATTCCCATTCGGGAAGCCACCGGCGACGCCGAAATCGAGAAGGCGGCGAAGATGATTAACGCTTCCAAAAAGCCGGTTATCTACGCCGGCGGAGGCGTGGTTTCCGCGGGAGCGTCCAAGGAGCTCACGGAGTTCGCGGAGAAAGCCAACATTTACGCCGCGGCGACGCTTATGGGCAAGGGCGCCATATCCGACAAGCACCCCAAGTGTCTGGGTATGCCCGGCATGCACGGAACCGTGGCCGCCAACTACGCTTTCAGAGACTGCGACCTGATGATTGTTTGCGGCGCCAGATTCGACGACAGAATCACCGGTAAGATTTACGAGTTCGCCAAGAACGCCAAGATTATTCACATCGACATCGATAAGGCGGAGCAGGGCAAGACCATAAAGCCGGACCTTTCAGTGGTTTCCGACTGCAAGACGGCGCTCAAGAAGCTCATTCCGCTTGTTAACGCCAAGCCCGAGGGGCGGTGGAACAAGCAGCTGGCGGCTTGGAAGAAGGAATACGCCATGAAGGTGCCGGCGGAGAAGGACAAACTTCTGCCCCAGTACATTCTGGCCAAGCTTTCGGAGATAACGAAAGGAAACGCTATCGTCGTCACCGACGTGGGACAGCACCAGATGTTCTCCGCGCTCTATACACAGTCAATCAAGCCCCGGACTTTCCTCTCCAGCGGCGGCTTCGGCACCATGGGATTCGGTTTCCCGGCGGCCTTCGGAGCCCAGGTGGGCGAGCCCAAAGCGGATGTTTTCGCGGTTGTGGGCGACGGCGGTTTTCAGATGACTTTGCAGGAGCTTGCTCCGGCGGTTGAGCAGAAACTGCCGGTGAAGATACTCATCTTCAACAACAAGTATCTGGGCATGGTGCGCCAGTGGCAGGAGCTGTTCTGGAACAAGCACTATTCCGGCGTTGATATTTCCGCCCAGCCGGATTTTGTGAAGCTTGCGGAATCCTACGGCGCCTGCGGCATCATGGTTGACAAGCCCGCCGATGTCGAGAAAGCCCTGAAGAAGTCTCTTGCGATTAAGGATAAGCCCGTGGTAATCGATTTCCGCATCGATCCCGAGGAAAACGTTTATCCCATGATTCCCGCGGGAATGAGTGTTGACGATATGCTCATTTCGAAGGAGGATAAGTGATGTCCGAAACCCACGGAATGCACAGTATAACCGTTTTGGTTGAGAACAAACCGGGCGTTCTGGCCCGTGTATGCGGTCTCTTCGCCAGACGGGGTTTCAATATCGAGTCTCTTACGGTGAGTATCACCGACGACCCCACCATATCCAGAATGACTATCGTGGTGGCTGACGACGAGCACGAACTCGCCCAGATTATCAGCCAGACAAACAAACTCATCGACGTGGTGAAAGTGGTTGACTACTACTCCCATCCCACGGCGGAGAGAGAGCTGGCTCTTATCAAGGTGGCGGTTAAAGCCGCGGACAGAGCGGAGCTTATGCAGGTGGCGAATATTTTCCGCGCCAACATCATCGACATAAGCAAAACCACCTTTACGATTGAGGTTACCGGAAGCAAGAGCAAAATCGACGCCTTCGTGGAGCTCTTGAAGCCCTACGGTATCAAAGAAGCCGTGCGCACCGGCACCATTGTGGTGTCCAGAGGCGCGTCCACGGCGATGAGCTGAGGTAAGAAGAGCGGTTTTACCGTTCCGAAAATATAACAAATGGCAATGGAGGTTTCTAACATGCCGGCAAAAGTGTATTACGATTCGGATGCAAATCTGGACGTACTGAAAGGTAAAAAGATTGCCGTAATCGGTTACGGCAGCCAGGGTCACGCTCAGGCTCAGAACCTGCGCGACAGCGGACTTGACGTTATCGTCGGTCAGAGAAAAGGTTCCAAGAACTACGACTTGGCCGTATCCCACGGCTTCGAGCCCGTGGACGCGGTTGAGGCCGCCAAGCAGGCGGAGTTCATCCAGATTCTTATCCCGGATGAGGTTCAGCCCGATCTCTACGACCAGATTAAGGACTACGTCACCGAGGGCAAGACCATCGTTTTCTCCCACGGTTTCAACATCCACTTCAAGCAGATTATCCCGCCCAAGAACGTTGACGTTATCATGATCGCTCCCAAGGGCCCGGGTCATCTGGTAAGAAGAGTTTACGAAGAGGGCGCCGGCGTTCCCGCCGTTTACGCCGCTTATCAGGATTACAGCGGCCATGCCAAGGAAAAGGCTCTCGCCTACGCCAAGGGCATCGGCGCCACCAGAGTGGGCGTCATCGAGACCACCTTCCAGGAAGAGACCGAAACCGACCTCTTCGGCGAGCAGTGCGTTCTCTGCGGCGGCGTTACCGCTTTGGTTCAGGCCGGATTCAAGACTCTGGTCGAAGCCGGTTATCAGCCGGAAATCGCCTACTTCGAGTGCTTCCATGAGCTGAAGCTCATCGTTGACCTCATGTACGAGGGCGGTCTGGCGAAGATGAGAAATTCCATCTCCAACACCGCCGAGTACGGCGACTTTACCACCGGTCCCAAGATCATCACCGAGGACGTCAGACAGGTTATGAAGCAGGCTCTGGCGGACATCACCAGCGGCAAGTTCGCCAAGGACTTCATCCTCGAGAGCAAGACCCGCTGGCCGTTCATGACCGCATCCAGAATGCACGGCGCCGACTCCCTCCTGGAAGAGGTCGGCGGCAGACTCCGCGCCATGATGCCGTGGCTTAAGAAGTAATTTATCTTACTTCCGGATAGTAAATATTATTCCGGTTCGGCCATGGACGACCGGACCGGAATATTTTAATTTGTAACAGAGGTATATATGGGACAGACAATCACAGAGAAGATACTGGCGGCCCACGCGGGCAAGAGCGCCGTGGAACCGGGGGAGCTTATAAACGTTAAGCTGGACTTTGTTCACGGCAACGACCTCACCGCCCCGATTGCCATCAGCGAATTCGAGAAAATAGGCTGCGAAACCGTCTTTGACAAAGATCGGGTAGCCCTGGTGCCGGACCACTCCGCGCCCAATAAGGACATTAAGTCCGCCACACTCGTTAAGCGCCTTCGGGACTTTGCCCGCAAGCACAATATTCCCAACTTCTTTGAAGTGGGCAAAATGGGTGTGGAACATACTCTCATTCCGGATCTGGGTCTTGTCGGTCCCGGCGACCTCACCATAGGCGCCGACTCCCACACCTGCACCTACGGCGCGCTGGGCGCTTTCTCCACCGGCGTGGGTTCCACGGATCTGGGCTGCGCCATGGCTCGGGGCGAGACTTGGCTGAAGGTTCCGGAGCAGATGAAGTTTGTCTACTACGGCAAGCTCCCGAAGTGGGTCTCCGGCAAGGACCTCATTCTCTACACCATCGGCAAGATAGGCGTTGACGGCGCTCTCTACCGCTCCATGGAGTTCACCGGTGAGGCCATTTCCGAGATTGACATGGCGGGCAGATTCACCATGTGCAACATGGCCATCGAGGCCGGCGGCAAGAACGGTATCATCGCTCCCGACGACAAGACAATGGCATACATTGACGGCAGACTTCGGAGAGGTTACACCGTCTATGAGTCCGACCCGGACGCGGAGTATTGCGACGTGATAGAGATTGATGTGAGCAAACTTGAGCCCATAGTCAGTTTCCCGCATCTGCCGGAGAACGCCAAACCCGTCAGCGAGGCCACACACATCAAGATTGACCAGTCCGTTATAGGCTCCTGCACCAACGGCAGAATGGAAGATTTGCGCATAGCCGCATCCATTCTGAAGGGCAGAAAGGTTCACCCGGACGTTCGTCTCATCATCCTTCCCGCCACCCAGGAGATTTATCTGCAGTGCATAAAGGAAGGTCTTACGGAGATATTCGTTGAGGCCGGCGGCGCCGTCAGCACTCCCACCTGCGGACCTTGTCTGGGCGGCCACATGGGCGTCCTGGCCGAGGGCGAACGGGCCGTATCTACCACCAACAGAAACTTCGTCGGCAGAATGGGCCACGTAAAGAGCGAAGTTTATCTTTCCAACCCCGCCGTTGCCGCCGCGTCCGCGGTTTTGGGCAGAATCGGCAGTCCCGACGAACTTGATTAGGAGGAGACAATGATAAAAGGAACGGTTCACAAATACGGCGACGACGTCAACACCGACGTCATTATTCCCGCCAGATATATGAATACCACCGACCCCAAGGAACTGGGCTCCCACTGTATGGAAGATATCGACCTCGATTTCGCCAAGAACGTGAAAGAGGGGGATATCATCGTTGCCGAGGACAACTTTGGTTGCGGCTCCTCCAGAGAGCACGCTCCCATCGCCATCAAGGCCAGCGGCGTATCCTGCGTCATCGCCAATACCTTCGCCCGCATCTTCTACCGCAACGCCCTGAACACCGGACTTCCCATTTTGGAATGCCCGGAGGCTGTTGCCGGTATATCCAAGGGCGACGTTGTTGAAGTGGATTTGGACAAGGGTGAGATTAAGAACGTCACCACCGGCAAGACTTTCAAAGCCAAGCCTTTCCCGCCTTTCATGCAGAATCTTATCGAGGTGGGCGGCCTCGTAAACTACAC
>JAGDDM010000207.1 GCA_017958015.1 Abditibacteriota bacterium
TCGGACTCTCCTCGGTCATCTTTACGTTGCCTTCGTGGGTGCCGATTTTGATGATTTGTTAATATACAAAACCGAATGGATCGGCAACAAGGCGTATGATTTCGGACTCGATCAGTCTTATACCGGAAGCACGTCCGGTTTGGTTGATTCGTTTGAGGCGTCCGCCGTCTATGTGTGGATTGAATCTCTTCCTTACACCTATAACGATATCAGAGCCGACGGATATTTTCTCGGCGACAATACCGCGGGAACGATGGAATTTACTTTCCCCGAATCCGGTACCGCCGAGGTGCCCGAGCCCTCCTCCCTGCTGGCTCTCGCTTTCGGCGGAGCGGGAACGGTTCTCGCCATCCGCAAGCGCAAATAAGCGTTAAAAAATACCTTACGTTTTCGTACCGGTCACAAATTAGCATAAGGTATATTTTAAGCCCCTCTCGCGAGGGGCTTTTTCGCGCTTCGTGCAAATCAATAATCGGTAATAAAAAGTTGCCTACGGCAACGGATTATAAAACCCGCGTTGCGGTGTCGGACTATTCCCTCAAGGCATCACATTTCATCGAATTTACCGAAAAAATTCCATTGACAAATCCCCCGAACAGTATTATAATTAGAGTAATGGAATTGACCTTTAACTCGGTCCCGTGAGGCCGCGAAGTACAAGACCGTATCGTTTTGCGTACCCGCTTTCCGACCTTGCGTCAGGAAGGCTTTTTTTGTACCCGAGGAGCGTAATGATTAAGCAGGTAATGGACGACAACGAAATAAGACGGGCTCTTACGAGAGTCGCTCATGAGATAATCGAGCGTTCCAAAGGAGCGGACAACCTTGTGGTTATCGGTATCCGCAGTCGGGGCGTGCCCCCGGCACAGCGGTTGGCGGCCCTTATCGGCGAAATCGAGGGGGTGAAGGTTCCTTTCGGCACTTTGGACATCTCCTTCTACCGGGACGACTACTCCATTCGGGGCGCCGCTCCCGTGGGGGCGTCGGACATTCCGGTGGATATTACCGACAAGCACGTTATCCTCGTTGACGAGGTTCTCTACACCGGCAGGACCATTCGGGCCGCCCTGGATGCCCTCATGGATATGGGCAGACCTTCGGTTATCAGCCTGGCGGTCCTTATTGACCGGGGCCACAGAGAGCTGCCCATTCGGGCAGACTACGTGGGCAAAAACCTGCCCACTTCCCGCTCCGAGTCCGTAAAAGTTTCATGGAAAGAACTGGGCGGCGAAGACGCCGTGACCATAGTTTCCGAGTAGGTATATTATGCGGTTCACCAAAAAAGACATTCTCGGTTTGGAATATCTCACTCCCGAAGAAATAACTCTCATTATCGAGACCGCCCGCACCCAGAAAGATTTGCTGTCGCGGCCCATAAAGAAAGTTCCCATTCTCCGGGGCAAGTCCGTTTGCACCCTTTTCTACGAAAACTCCACCCGCACCCGAACATCTTTCGAGCTTGCGGCCAAGATGCTTTCGGCGGATACTTCCTCCGTTTCCGTATCCGGTTCCTCCATCAACAAAGGGGAATCCTTTAAGGACACACTCCTTACTCTTGAATCCATGGGGATAGATTTGTTCATTATCCGCCACGAGGCTTCCGGCAGTTCCCACTACGCTTCTCAAATCGTTAAGTCCCACGTGGTGAACGCCGGCGACGGACTCCACGCTCATCCCACCCAAGGCCTCCTCGATATGCTCACAATATACGAAAACAAGGGCAAATTCGAGGGGCTTAACGTATGTGTGGTGGGCGATATTTCCCACAGCCGTGTGGCCCGCTCCAACGTTTGGGGTCTTGCGAAGATGGGAGCCCATGTGCGGGTCTGCGGTCCTTCCACCCTCATTCCCCCGGACTTCGACAAACTTCCCTGCGAGGTTTACACCGACCTCGACAAGGCTCTGGAGGGCGCGGACGCGGTGAATGTTCTGCGTATCCAGAAGGAGCGCATGGACAGGGGCTTCTTCCCCACCATCGGCGAGTACGTGAAGCTCTACGGCATCACGAGCGAGCGGCTCAAGGGTTGCAAGGACGACGTTATCGTGCTCCACCCGGGTCCCATCAATCGGGGCGTGGAGATTGACGCGGACGTGGCCTACAATCACTCCGTTATTCTCGACCAGGTGACAAACGGCGTCGCCGTGAGAATGGCGATTCTCTACCTGCTTTTGGGAGGCGGTAATGCGGAAATTATTTAAGAACGGACATATAATCGACCCCGCGTCCTCTACGGACAGGGTTTGCGACATAGTCATCGAGGACGGAAAGGTTGCCGAAATAGGCGAAAACCTCTCCGGCGACGAGGTCATCGACTGCTCCGGATACGTAATCGCTCCGGGACTTGTGGATATGCACGTCCACATGCGGGAGCCGGGACAGGAGAACAAGGAAACAATCGCCACCGCGGCTCAGGCCGCTCTGGCCGGCGGCGTTACCACGATATTGGGTATGCCCAACACCGTTCCCGCGGCGGACAACGCCTCCGTGGTGACTTTCATTCTCTCACAGGGCGCGAAAACTCCCGTGAACGTGCTCACCACCGGCGCCGCCACCAAATCCAACGCCGGCAAGGAAATGGCGGAGATAGGCCTCATGTTCGAGGCGGGCATAACCGCCGTGTCCGACGACGCCTTCCCGGTTCAGAACTCCGACCTTATGCGCCGGGTGATGGAATATACAAAGATGTTCGATCTGCCCATTCTGCTCCACTGCGAGGACAAGGATTTGACCATGGGCACCGTTATGAACGAGGGCGCGGTGTCAACCCACCTGGGTCTGGCGGCGTCGCCCAAGGCGGCGGAGGAAATAGCCGTGCGCCGGAACATCGCCCTCTGCGAGCTCACCGGCTGCCGGACGCACATTCAGCACGTCAGCTGCGCCGGTTCCGTTGAGGCGGTTCGGCTGGCGAAGTCCAAGGGAATCCCGGTTACCGCCGAGACATGCCCCCAGTATTTCTCCCTGACGGAGAAGGAGCTGGAGACATACAATCCCGCCGCCAAAGTGAATCCTCCCCTGCGGACCGACGAGGACGTGGAGGCTGTGAAGGCGGGCCTGAAGGACGGCACGCTGGACGTTATCGCCACGGACCACGCCCCCCACGCGGCGGAGGACAAGGACGTTGAGATTATGTACGCCGCCTTCGGCATGACGGGTCTTGAGACTTCTCTTGCGCTGTCGATAACGAGTCTGGTTAAGACCGGATTCATGACTCTGCCGGAGCTTATTGCCCTTATGACCGCCGCCCCCGCCAAGGTGCTGGGCATCGACAAGGGCACCCTCGCTCCGGGGGCCGACGGCGATATGGTTGTCTTTGACCCCGACGAGGAGTGGACCGTGGACGTCACGAAGTTCCGCTCCAAGGGCAAGAACACCGTGCTGGACGGACGGAAACTCACCGGAAAGGTGAAAATGACCGTGGTGGGCGGAGACGTATATAAATTTTAACGGGTTATCGGATCTTTGCTCCCAATCCCTTAAACGAGGTAGTTATGCAGGAACTTTACAACAAAATCTTTGATGCGGGCTGCATCAAATTCGGCGAGTTTAAGCTGAAAAGCGGAATTATGTCTCCGGTTTACTGCGATTTTCGGGGACTTATTTCAAAACCCGACCTGCTCACGGAAGTGGGCAAGGCTCTTTCGGACAGGGCGAAGGAGATAGGCTGCGACAGAGTTTGCGGCATTCCCTACGCCGGTCTGCCCCTGGGCGTCGCGGCGGCCATGACGGGGAACATTCCCCTCATCTACCCCCGCAAGGAGGCCAAGTCCTACGGCACCAAGAAACTGATTGAGGGCGCCTACAACGACGGCGACAGGGTTTTGGTTATAGACGACATCGTCACCGACGGCGCCAGCAAGATTGAGGCCATCGAGCCCCTGAAGGAGTGCGGCGTTGTCGTGACGGACATTCTCATCATTTTGGACAGAGAGCAGGGCGGCGACAAGATACTGGCGGATGCCGGTTACAAACTCCACTCTCTGGGCAAACTCTCCGAAGTTCTGGATTGCCTCGTAAAATGCGGCAAGGTTGAGCCGGAGATGAAAGACAAAGTAGCGAAATTTATCGCCGAGAACCAATTTGCGGCGGTAAAACAGATAAAGAAGGAGAACCGATGAAAGCCATACTTTTACTTGAAGACGGAACCGTATTTGAGGGCGAGTCCATAGGCGTGCCCGGTACGACCATCGGCGAGGTGGTATTCGCCACTTCCATGACGGGCTATCAGGAAATGCTCACCGACCCCTCTTTCGCCGGTCAGTTGCTCACTTTCACCTATCCCTTGATAGGCAACTACGGCGTCAACGACGAGGACATCGAATCCGGCAAGGTTCAGGCCGCGGGCATAATCGTCCGGGAACTCTGCGACGTGTACAGCAACTGGCGCGCCACCGGCTCCCTGGCCGACTACCTTGAGAAAAACAACGTGGTGGGCATAAAGGGCATCGACACCCGGGCCCTTACCCGGCACTTGCGGGAAGCGGGCGTTATGATGGGCGCCATATCCACGGAATACGACGAGAAGGAACTGGTCAAGAAGATTAAGAAGGCCCCCAACTACGGCAACATCAACCTGGTTGAACGGGTCTCCACCGACGAGGCCTATTCCTGGACCGCCCAGTCCTTCGCGGACATCAAGCCCGAAAACCCCAAGTGCAAGATTACCCTTATCGACCTGGGTATTAAGCGGAGCATCGCCCGGAGACTTGCCTGGGAGGACAGCGACGTGACGGTTCTGCCCTACAACGCCACTCCCGTTGACGTTGAGGCCACGGAGCCCGACGGCCTCGTGTTCTCCTCCGGACCCGGCGACCCCAGACAGCTCTACGGCACGGTGAACACCATGAAGGCCTTTATCGGCAAATGCCCCATTTTGGGAATCTGCCTGGGCCACCAGCTCTTCGGCATGGCCATGGGCGGCGAAATCGTTAAGCTCAAGTTCGGCCACCGGGGAGCCAACCACCCCGTGAAGAACATTTTCACCGGCAAGGTCAGCATCACGGCCCAGAACCACGGCTACGCCGTCAGCGAAAAGGGCCTCTCCTCGGAAGTTGTTGTGGAGAGAGTGAACCTCAACGACGGCACCATCGAGGGTCTGCGCCACAAAGACCTGCCCATTTTCACCATTCAGTATCACCCTGAGGCGTCCGCCGGTCCCAACGACGACGGATACCTGTTCAAACAATTCATCGACAGCGTCATGGCGGCGAAGAAATAAGGGAGACAGACCATGCCTAAGAACAAAAATCTCAAAAAAGTATTGGTTATCGGTTCCGGTCCGATTATCATCGGACAGGCCGCGGAGTTTGACTACGCCGGAACCCAGGCCTGCAAATCCCTCCGGGAAGAAGGCATTTCCGTCGTCTTGGTGAACTCCAACCCCGCCACAATCATGACCGATGTGGATATGGCGGACAAGGTTTACATCGAGCCCATCAACATCGAATACGCCGAGCGGGTCATCGCCGAGGAACGGCCCGACGGACTTCTGCCCACACTGGGCGGCCAGACCGGCCTCAACCTGGCGGTGGAGCTGGCCAACGCCGGCATTCTCGACAAGTACAACGTGGAGCTTCTGGGCACGCCCCTTGAGGCCATTCAGAACGCGGAGGACAGAGAATACTTCCGGGCCCTCATGAAGAAGATAGGCGAGCCGGTTCCGGAGAGTTGGATCGTTGAGTCCAAAGAGGAGATTCAGAAGATTATCGACTCCAACCCGCCTTATCCTCTCATCATCCGCCCCGCTTACACCCTGGGCGGCACCGGCGGCGGCTTCGCCTACAACGCCGAGGAACTGATGGAGATCGGCTGCCGGGGTCTCAAACTCTCCCTGAAGAGCCAGGTTATGATCGAGCGGTCTCTGCTGGGTTGGAAGGAGCTGGAGTTCGAGGTCATGCGGGACAAGAACGACACCGCCATCACCATCTGCTCCATGGAGAACGTGGACGCCATGGGCGTGCACACCGGCGACTCCATCGTCGTGGCGCCTATGCAGACTCTGACGGACAAGGAGCTGCAGATGCTCCGCTCCGCTTCCCTGCGCATCATCAGAGCTCTGAAGATTGAGGGCGGCTGCAACGTTCAGCTGGCCATGAATCCCAACAGTTACGAATACTACGTGATCGAGGTGAACCCCAGAGTGAGCCGCTCTTCCGCTCTCGCGTCCAAGGCCACCGGCTACCCCATCGCCAAGGTTTCCTCCAAGATTGCCATCGGCATGGGCCTCGACGAGATTACCAACGCCGTCACCGGCAAGACCAAGGCTGCCTTCGAGCCCACCATCGACTATATCGTCGTCAAGCTCCCCCGCTGGCCCTTCGACAAGTTCTCCCAGGCGGACAGAACGGTCACAACTCAGATGAAGGCCACCGGCGAAGTCATGAGTATCGACCGCACCTTCGAGGCGGCTCTCATGAAGGCGGTTCGGTCTCTGGAGATAGGTCTCGACTCTCTCACGTTGAAGCACGCGGATCAGCTCACTCCCGCGGACATCGAGCGGGGATTGAAGGTTCCCACCGACGAGCGCCTCTTCATCATCGCCGAGGCTCTGCGGCGGGGCATGTCCGTTGACAAGATTTGCGATCTCACCTGCATCAACAAGTGGTTCATCAACAAGATTAAGAATATCGTGGACACCGAAAACGAGCTGAAAGAGCACGGCAAGGAAATCCGGGCTCTCACCTCCGGCCAGTACGCCACCCACCCCGAGGCGGTTGAGCTTCTCCGCAAGGCCAAGACACTGCGCTTCCCGGACAAACTCATCGCCAGACTCACCGGCGCTCTGGAGAACCAGCTGCGGTTCATCTGCCGCAACCACGGCATCGTCCCCACCTTCAAGATGGTTGACACCTGCGCCGCGGAGTTCGAGGCCGCCACGCCGTACTTCTACTCCTGCCACGAGCGGGAGGACGAGACCGGCTGCCGCTTCGGCTGCGAGATTACGCCCCAGACTTCCACCCAGACACCCAAGAAGCCCAAGGCCATCGTTATCGGCTCCGGCCCCATCAGAATCGGCCAGGGCGTGGAGTTCGACTACTGCAGCGTCCACTCCGCTTGGTCGCTGAAGAAGGCGGGTTACGAGTCCATTATCATCAACAACAATCCGGAGACGGTCTCCACCGACTTCGACACCTCCGACAGACTCTATTTCGAGCCCCTCACCGTTGAGGACGTGCTGAACGTTATTGAGTACGAAAAGCCGGACGGCGTCATTCTCCAGTTCGGCGGTCAGACGGCCATCAACCTGGCCAAGCCTCTCCACGCCATGGGCATTCCCATTCTGGGCAGCGACTTCAAGTCCATCGACATTTCCGAGGACAGAGACAAGTTCGAGCATATGCTGCGGCAGCTGAACATTCCCAAACCCGCGGGCAGAGCCATTTTCGGCATCGATGAAGCCCTTGAGGTGGCGGAAGAAGTGGGCTACCCGGTTCTTGTGCGCCCCAGCTACGTTCTGGGCGGCAGAGCCATGGAAATCGTTTACAGCGAGGACGAACTGGTTACCTACATGAAGTACGCCCAGGAAGTGAGCCCGGACCCGGACGCTCCCATCCTCGTTGACAAGTACGTTCTCGGCAAAGAGGTTGAGGTCGACGTTATCGCCGACGGCACCGACTGTCTCATGCCCGGTATCATGGAGCACATCGAGCGGGCCGGCGTCCACTCCGGCGACTCCATGGCGGTTTGCCCGCCCCAGACTTTGTCGCAGAACGTCATTGACCAGATTACTTCCCACGCCATCAACATCGCCAAGGCCCTTGAGGTTCGGGGCCTCATGAACATCCAGTTCGTCATCGACGACGAGGAAGTTCAGATTATCGAGGTGAACCCCAGAGCCAGCCGCACGGTGCCTTACCTCAGCAAGATTACCGGCGTGCCCATGGTGGAAGTTGCCACCAACGTGGTTCTGGGCAAGACGCTGAAGGAACAGGGCTACGGTAGCGGACTGTGGAAACAGCAGCCCTCCGTGGCGGTTAAGGCCCCGGTATTCAGCTTCCAGAAGCTCCGGGACGTTGACGTCTCCCTGGGCCCCGAAATGAGATCCACCGGCGAGATTATGGGTATCGACACCGACTTCTCCAAGGCCCTCCACAAAGCCATCATCGCTTCCGGTCTGGACGCTCCTTTGGCGGGCTCCATGATTGCCACCGTGGCGGACAAGGACAAGGAAGAGGCGCTGCCCATCATCAAAGACTTCATCGAACTGGGTTACACCGTCTACGCCACCGAAGGCACCTGCCGATTCCTGGAAAATAACGGAGTCAAGACCACCAAGGTCTACAAGATAGGCGACAACGCTTCCCCCAACATGATGGAACTCATCGTGGGCGACAAGATAGATCTGCTCATCAACACCTCCTCCAAGGACAAGCGGATCGAGCAGGAAGCGGCGGTTATCCGCAAGGCCAGTGTGCGCAAGTACATTCCCTGCCTCACTTCCCTTGATACCGCCAACGCCATCGTGACGGCTCTCCGGGCCAAGAAGGCGGGCGAGAGCTCCGACTGTATGCCCATCGACTTCTATCTGGACCCCTCCAAGAGAAAATGATAAGCCTTAAAGGGCGGAGAATCCTCATTACCGGCGGCGGTAAGCGGCTGGGAAGGGTTCTCCGCGCCCGGCTCGCCGAAAGCGGAGCGGATGTGATTGTTCACTCGCATTCCGGCTCCGCGGAGGGCATCGTGGGAGACCTTTCTACGGAAGCGGGCTGCGTGAAGCTCATTTCCGACGCCGGTCCCTTGGATTTCCTTGTGAACAACGCGGCGGTGTATCCGGAAGATACTTTTGAGGATATGAGCCGTTTTGAGGAGTGCGCGGCGGTGAACGCTATGGCGCCGTTGTACCTCACAAGGGAGTTCGCCAAGCGTTGTAAGAGCGGCGCGGTGGTGAACATTCTCGACTACCGGCATTTGGGGGAGGACTCAAGGCACCTTTCGTATCTTGCTTCCAAGGACCTTTGCCGGGAGTTTACGCTTCTCTGCGCCCGGGAACTTGCCCCGAATATAAGGGTGAACGGCGTGGCGCCGGGACCCTTGGTGCTGCCGGAGGACGATTTCAACGCCCGTTACGCGGATCTGGCTCCCCTGAAGCGGTGCGCGAACGGAGACGATGTGGCCGACGCGGTGATTTATCTGCTGACGGCGGAGAGCGTCACCGGTGAGATAATAAGAGTTGACGGAGGGAGACATCTTGGACATCATAGCCGTTGACCGTATAGCCGTTGACGCGATAATCGGCACCAATCCCGAGGAGCGGACAGCGAAACAGCGGATATACGTGAGCTTGCGCCTGGGCGTTGACATATCGAAGGCGGCGGCAAGCGACGACCTCAAGGACGCCGTGGATTACTTCACCCTGACGGAAAAGGTGTACGACTTCGTTTCCGAGTCACGGTTTCAGCTCATCGAGGCGTTGTCCTCGTCGGTGGCGGATCTCTGTATTGCCGCCGAGGGCGTGAAATCCGTCGAGGTGACAGTGGAGAAGCCGGACGCTTTGGCGAAGGCGGAAAACGTAAGAATAATCGTGAGCAAACAAAAATGAACACGGAAAAAATAGCATCCCTTGTGCGGGAGATAATCAAAGAGATAGGCGAGGACCCAAATCGGGAGGGGCTGATTAAGACCCCGGAGCGGGTTGCCAAGGCCTACGAGCATATGTTCAAGGGCTACACCCAGAGCCTGGACGAAGTGATAAACGGCGCCATTTTCACCCAAAAGGGCGACAATATGGTGGTTGTGAAGAACATCGAGCTGTACAGTATGTGCGAGCACCACATGCTGCCTTTCTTCGGCAAATGCCACGTGGGCTACATCTCCCAGGGCAAGGTGGTGGGCGTCAGCAAAATCGCCAGAATCGTGGACATGTACGCTCGGCGGATGCAGATTCAGGAGAACCTGACGGAGCAGATCGCCCGGGCGGTGATGGATGCCTGCGAGCCCGAAGGCGTGGGCGTGGTGATTGAGGCCCAGCACATGTGCATGATGATGCGGGGCGTGGAAAAGCAGAACTCCGTGATGGTAACATCCTCGGTGCTGGGCAGTTTCCGCAGCGCCGCCGCCACCCGGAACGAGTTTTTGGACCTTATCCGAAAGTGATGGGCGACCCGAGATTTTCCAGAATAGAATTAATGTTGGGCGAAGAGGCCGCGGAGCGTCTTCGCTCATCTTTTGTTGTTGTTGTGGGTCTGGGAGCCGTGGGTAGTTACGCCGTGGAGGGTCTGGCCCGCAGCGGAGTGGGGCGTATCAGGCTTGTTGACTTCGACGAAGTGGGCGTAACCAACATCAACCGACAACTGTACGCCCTTGAGAGCACCGTGGGCAGATATAAGTGCGACGTGGCCGCCGAGAGGGTTCGGGACATCAATCCGAA
>JAGDDM010000208.1 GCA_017958015.1 Abditibacteriota bacterium
AGATAAAGCTTATGCTGACGAAAGGTGGGTCGTATTACGGTGAAGTGACATTAAACTTTGCGGGACTGATGGTATATAGAGAGATAGACGGCAAATATGTATTAACCGATTTGCAATTAAATGATCCGGAAAACAGTAAATAGCGGCAATAAATATCGGTGTTTATTTATATTTGCGATAACCTCTTAAATTTGGTATAATATATCGGTTAAGACGGCGTTTGCCGTCGACCTATTGAAAGGAAAAGGCAATAAAGCATAGTTTCGCGCTTACAGCGCGAATGAATTGCGCCTTGCGGCGCGTGAATTGTCGCTTACGCGACATGAATTGCCTGACAGCATGAATTGTGCCCACGGCACATGAAGGAAACCCATGTATTACGCGAAACCCCTTGCGGCTCTTGTGTCGGAGTTCGAGAAAATGCCGGGTATCGGGCCCAAATCCGCCCAGCGCTTGGCGTTCTACGTTCTGCGTCTTTCGGAGAAAGAGGCGGAGGACTTCGTGAAGGCCGTAAAGGACGTGAAGAGCCTTATCCGCACCTGCGACACATGCTACAACTACACCGAGGGCACCCGTTGCTCGGTCTGTTCCGACGACACCCGTGACAAGAGTCTCCTCTGTGTGGTGGCGGAGCCTCGGGACGTGGTGGCCATGGAGCGCACCCACGAATATCGGGGTCTCTATCACGTTTTGGGCGGCGTTATCTCCCCCATGGACGGCATCACGCCGGACATGCTCCGGGTGCGTGAGCTCATCGAGCGCGTGGGCAAGGGCGCTTTCAAAGAGGTTATTCTCGCCACCAACCCCACCATAGAGGGGGACGCCACTTCCATGTATATCGCCGGGCTCATCAAGCCCATGGGAGTCAAGGTCACACGCATCGCTCAGGGTATGCCCGTGGGCTCCGATATGGACTACGCCGACAAGGCCACCCTCATCGAGGCCATGCAGTGGCGGCGGGAGATGTAATCGGTTAAAAATGAATGGATTTCCGATTTAGGAATCGGGAATCGGGAATCGGGAATCAGCGAATGTGCCGCCTACGGCGGCGATTATATCGCTCACTCCGCAATGTGGGATATATAATCCGTTCGGCTTGCCGAACACCTTCCCTGACCCCTGACCCCTGATCCCTGACCCCTGATAGGAATTTCATTCCTGTAATAGAATAAGGAGTCATTATATGGCCAGAAAAATGGTAAGCTGCGACGGCAACACCGCTGCCGCGCACGTAGCACACGCGACTAACGAAGTTATCGCGATCTACCCCATTACTCCCAGCTCCCCCATGGGCGAGATTTCCGACGAGAAGTCCGCTCACGGCGAGAAGAATATTTGGGGTACTGTTCCTTCCGTCACCGAGATGCAGAGTGAAGGCGGCGCCGCCGGTGCCGTTCACGGCGCTCTTTCCACAGGCGCTCTCACCACTACCTTCACCGCGTCCCAGGGTCTTCTTCTCATGATCCCGAACATGTACAAAATCGCCGGCGAGCTCATCCCCACGGTTTTCCATGTAACGGCCAGAGCCCTTGCCATGCAGGCTCTCTCCATTTTCGGCGATCACGGCGACGTTATGGCTTGCCGCCAGACCGGTTTCGCCATGTTCTGCTCCGCCAACGTGCAGGAAGTTATGGACTTCGCCCTCATCGCCCAGCAGGCGACGCTGGCTTCCAGAGTTCCGTTCCTCCACTTCTTTGACGGTTTCAGAACCAGCCATGAGATTCAGAAGATTGAAGAGCTCACCTACGACGATATGCGCGCCATGATCGACGACGATCTGGTTATCGCTCACCGCAAGCGCGGCCTCTCTCCGGACCATCCCACCGTGGGCGGTACCGCTCAGAACCCGGATGTCTACTTCCAGGGCCGCGAGACCTGCAACAAGTACTATCTCGCCACCCCCGGCATCGTCCAGGAGACCATGGACAAGTTCGCCAAGATAGTCGGCAGACAGTACCACCTCTTTGACTACATCGGCGCTCCCGACGCCGAGAACGTTATCGTTATCATGGGTTCCGGCGGCGACACCGTCCATGAGACCGTTGAGTACCTCAACAAGTCCGGCGAGAAGCTGGGTGTTGTCCGCGTAAGACTCTTCAGACCGTTCAGCGTCAAAGACTTCGTGGGCGCTCTCCCCGCCACCGTTAAGAAGATCGCCGTTATGGACAGAACCAAGGAGCCGGGCTCCGCTGGCGAACCTCTCTATCAGGACGTCATCACCGCCGTTGCCGAAGCCATCGCTGACGGCACCGCTCCCTTCAAGGCCATGCCCACCATCGTCGGCGGACGCTACGGCCTGGGTTCCAAGGAGTTCACTCCGGCCATGGTCAAGGGCATCTACGACAACCTTGCCTCCGCCGCTCCCAAGAACCACTTCACCGTCGGTATCAACGACGACGTCACCGGCACCAGCATCGACTACGATGAGCACTTCGTAATCGCCGACGACGACGTATTCAAAGCCCTCTTCTACGGCCTCGGTTCCGACGGTACCGTTGGCGCCAACAAGAACAGTATCAAGATTATCGCCAACGAGACCGATAACTACGCTCAGGGCTACTTCGTGTACGACTCCAAGAAGGCCGGTTCCATTACCACCAGCCACCTGCGCTTCGGTAAGAACCCCATCAGAAGTCCGTACCTCATCAACAGAGCCAACTTCATCGCCTGCCATAACCCCAGCTTCCTCGAGAAGTACGACATGCTGGCCAACATCGAAAAGGGCGGCACCTTCCTGCTCACTTCCTCCCATCCCGCCGACAAGGTTTGGGACACCCTTCCCAAGGAAGTTCAGGAGCAGATGATAGCCAAGGACGTTAAGTTCTACGTTATCGATGCCATCAACCTTGCCAAGAAACTGGGCCTCGGCTCCAGAATCAACATGGTTATGCAGACCGCATTCTTCAAGATTGCCAACATTCTCCCCGAAGAGCAGGCCATCGGCGCCATCAAGGCCGCCATCAAGAAGACCTACGGCAAGAAGGGCGAAGACGTTGTCAACATGAACTACGCCGCCGTTGACGGCGCCCTCGGCAACATCTTCGAGGTCAAGTATCCCAAGACCGTCACCGCTTCCTACTCCATGCCTCCGGCAGTTGCCGAGGATTCCCCCGAGTTCGTTAAGGAAGTCACCGGCGAGATCATGGCGGGCAGAGGCGATCAGCTCCCCGTCAGCAAGATCCCGGACGACGGCCGCTACATGACCGGCACCACCAAGTACGAGAAGAGAAACATCGCCGTGGATATTCCCCAGTGGAACCCCGAGACCTGTATTCAGTGCGGTCTCTGCTCCCTCTACTGCCCGCACGCGGCTATCCGCATTAAGACCTACGACTCCGCCGACGGCGCTCCCGCCACCTTCAAGTCCGCGGAGGGCAAGGCTCAGCTTAAGGGCAAGATGTTCACGGTTCAGGTCGCTCCCGAAGATTGTACCGGCTGCGGTCTCTGCGTAAACAACTGTCCCACCAAGGTCAAGTCCCTCACTCTGGTTCCGCAGGAGCCGCTGCGAGAGACCGAAAAGGCCAACTGGGATTACTTCCTCACTCTTCCCGACGGCAGCGACGGCAAGGTCGCTCGCGAGACCGTCAAGGGCAGTCAGCTTTGCCCGGCTCTGTTTGAGTTCTCCGGCGCCTGCGCCGGCTGCGGCGAGACTCCCTATGTGAAGCTCATCAGCCAGCTCTTCGGCGACAGAGCGGTTATCGCCAACGCCACCGGCTGCTCCTCCATCTACGGAGCCAACCTGCCCACCACGCCTTACACCGTCAACAAGGACGGCAGAGGTCCCGCTTGGGCCAACTCCCTGTTTGAGGACAACGCCGAGTTCGGTCTCGGTTTCAGACTCACCGTTGACAAGTTCAACAAGATGGCTCTGGAATATCTGGACAAGGCTGTTGAGAACGGCAAGGTTGACGCCAAGTTGGCGGACGCCATCAAGAACGCCGACCAGTCCACCCAGGAAGGCATCGAGGCTCAGAGAGCCAGAGTCGAAGAGCTCAAGAAGGGCCTTTGCGGTTGCGACTGCGGTTGTAAGGATCAGTTCCTGTCCCTGGCCGACTACCTGGTCAAGAAGTCCGTTTGGATTCTCGGCGGCGACGGCTGGGCCTACGACATCGGTTACGGCGGACTTGATCACGTCATCGCTTCCGGCAAGAACGTGAACATCCTCGTCCTCGACACCGAAGTCTACTCCAACACCGGCGGTCAGATGTCCAAGTCCACCCCGAGAGCGGCTGTTGCCAAGTTCGCGGCGGACGGCAAGAAGACCTGCAAGAAGGATATGGCCATGATCGCCATGAGTTACGGCAGCGTCTATGTGGCCAAGGTCTCCATGGCTAACCCGAACCATCTGGTTAAGGCCATGATCGAAGCCGAAGCCTACGACGGCCCGTCCCTCATCCTGGCTTACGCTCACTGTATCAACCACGGTATCAAGATGCCCAACGGTATCGACGAGCAGAAGAAGGCCATCGACTGCGGTCACTGGAACCTTATGAGATTCAACCCGGCTCTGGCGGCGGAAGGCAAGAACCCGCTTTCCATCGACTCCAAGGAGCCCACTTTGGCCTACGCGGATTACGCCTACGGCGAGAACCGCTACAAGATGCTGAAGAAGATCAACCCCGACGAGGCCGCGGTACTTATGTCCGAAGCCGACGCCGACACCCAGCGCAAGTGGAAACTGTATCAGGAACTTGCCAAGGGCTATGAGGATCTGGTAAAGTAATCGATTCTTATTGAATGGGGAGCGTTTCGACGCTCCCCATTCTTGGGCTTTAGGTTTTGGGGATGGGATAAACAAAATCGGCCGCCTATCCCTAAGCCCTAACACCTTTTTTCGACTCCGCGAAAAAAAGTTGTTGACAACTCGGCTGTAACGTACCATAATTAAAGTAAACCTAATTAAGAGGAGATTTTGATGCCGAAAACTATTATATACGAAGAACCGGTACAACTTATTCGGGAGAAAGAATACGAAAAGGCCCAGGAAGCGCTTCAGGCTATCCTGGACGAAAACCC
>JAGDDM010000209.1 GCA_017958015.1 Abditibacteriota bacterium
AGACCGCCGGGATAACCGGAGTGTCTGTAAATAGGCTCGGAAGCCTTGTTGTTGCCGGTCATTACAACCTTATCAACATTGACGATGATAACGTGATCGCCGCAATCCATATGCGGGGTGAAGGTGGGTTTATGCTTGCCCCGAAGGAGCTTCGCGGCCTCAACCGCCACTCTGCCCATGGGCTTGCCGGCGGCATCGATAACATACCACTTTCTCACGATGTCATCGCGTTTTGCGAAATATGTTCCCATATTATACATCCTTTTCCGAATATCGCACCTCCCAAAGGCAAAGCCCGTTGGCCGGAGCGAGTTTATCCGTACATTTTCTGTCCGCGGCTTTAAGCATCGCGGCTACTTCTTCCGGGGTTCGTCTGCCGATCCCCGCCTCAAAAAGCGTTCCCACAATCTTGCGGACCATGGAACGTAAAAAGGCGTTTGCCCACACGTCCACGAAGATGTGATTGCCCGCTTCCCTTATTCCGATTTCGTCCACACGCCTTATCATGCAGCCCTCGTCCTCCGAAGCGGAGGAGAAGGAAGTGAAGTCGTGTACACCGATAAGCTTTCTCGCCGCGTCGCCCATGACGGTCACATTCAGGGGGCTCTTGACGTGCCATGCGAACCGTCCCGTTATGGCGTCGCACACCGGCGCGTTCACTATATCGTAGCGGTAATGCCTGGACAGGGCACTGTGCCGGGCGTTGAAATCGGAACTTACCTCGTCGGCTCCCGTCGCCCTGACGGACGGCGGAAGATGACGGTTCAGTGCTATGCAAAGCTTTTCGACGGGGACGGCGCAGTGGGTGCGGAAGTTTATAACCTGCCCGAGGGCATGTACTCCCGCGTCCGTGCGGCCCGCGCCCCAAAGCGGCGCATTTTCCTTCAGAACCTTCGAGAGAGCCTTTCTGAGTTCTCCCTCGACGGTCGGAACCTTCGGCTGATACTGAAAGCCGAAGTAGTCGGTGCCGTCGTAGCTGACGACCACCTTGATGTTTCGCGCCTCGTCGGCGCAATCGGAACTAATCGATCGCAAGCTCGAGCTTTACGACTTCCGCGGCGTCTCCGCGGCGAAGTCCGATTTTGATGATTCTGGTGAAACCGCTCTGCTTGTCCGCAAACTTCGGTCCCACAACATCGAAAAGTCTCTTTACCGGGTCCTGAGCGATTCTCTCGGCGCGGAGAGCTTTGAGTCTGGCGCCCTGGGCGGCCTTGATCTCGGCGGTCATCCGCGGAGGAGTGAGCATTTTTCTCGCTTCGCGTCTGGCGAAAACGGTATCCTGCTTGGTGAGAGTGATGAGCTTTTCGACCAAAACTCTCGCCTCTTTCGCTCTGGGTTCGGTAGTTTCGACGGATTCTTCCATGATAACCGATCTGGCAATGGACTTGAGCATCGCCATTCTCTGATCGGTAGGCAGACTGAGTTTTCTGCCGCTAACACGATGTCGCATTATTTAATCCTACCCTTAGTGTATTTCATCAACCTGTCGGTTGTGTTAGTTAAGCGTCGGCCTTGCCGGCGTTCTTGTCGTCGCTTCTCAGAGAAAGACCCATTCCGGCGAGCTTCTCGTTCACCTCTTTCAGGGACTTGGCGCCGAAGTTCTTGATTTCCATCAAATCGACGGCACAGCAGGTAATGAGCTGAGAGAGTGTGAGAATCTCGGCGTTCTTGAGGCAGTTGTACGTGCGCACGGAGAAGTTGAGATCCTCTATGCGGGTATCGTTGCCACCGCCGGACTGAGCGGGACCCGCGCCCACGGCGTCGGAGACGGCCTCACCTTCGGTATCGGCGAAGTTCACGAAGAGCTTCAGCTGGTCCGTAAGAATCTTGGCGGCCGCGCTCAGAGCGGTGTCGGGAGCGATGGTACCGTTGGTCGTAACCTCTATGAGAAGGCGGTCGAAATTGGTGTCGTGACCCACTCTGGTGGGCTCCACCGAATAGTTGACCTTGCGGATGGGTGTAAACACGGAAGCCATGGGAATGATGCCGATAACGTCCGGAATGTTCTTCTGTTCGTCGGGCAAAACGTATCCCTTGCCTACTTCCACGGTCATCTCCGCGACGAGTTTCGCGGACTCGTCGCTGAGCATAGCGATGTGGACGTCCGGGTTGGCGATTTCAACCTCAGCCGGAGCCACGATGTCGGCACCGGTAACCTCGCCGGGTCCGGTGACGTTGAGACTGATGGTATATGTGCCGTTAGCACCGGAGTTCACCTTCACGAAGAGGTTGCGGAGGTTCAGGATAAGCTCCGTGACATCCTCTTTCACGCCCTCGATGGAGGAGAACTGGTGGAGAACACCGTCGATCTTGATGGATGTGACGGCGGCTCCCGGAATGGACGAAAGCAAAACCCGTCTCAGGGCGTTGCCCACTGTGGAGCCGAAACCGGCAACCAAAGGCTCGACAACAAACTTACCGTAGTCGGTACCCGTCTCAAGTGTTTTGATGCGGGGAATTGATGCGTCAGTAACCATGGCACCTCCCATATTATCGCGAATAGTACTCAACGATCAGAGATTCCTGAACGTCGGTGTCGATTTCGTCGCGCTTGGGCATGGCGAGAACCTCACCCTTGAACGCTTCGGCGTCGAAACCAAGCCAAGCGGGGAGATTTCTGCCCGCGGAGCTCTTGACGGCCTCCGCCATGGGAGCCATCTTCTTGGAATCGTCCTTAACCGTAATAACGTCGCCCGCCTTAACCTGATAGGACGGAATGTCGACGCGCTTGCCGTTGACCAAAATGTGGCCGTGGTTTACGAACTGTCTCGCCTGAGCTCTGGAAGAGGCCAGGGAGAGTCTGTAAACGATGTTATCCAACCGGCACTCCAGGAGCATAAGGAGCGTGTCGCCCGTTACGCCCTGTCTGCGGGTGGCTTCTTTCATGTAATTTCTGAACTGACGCTCCAGAACACCGTAGATTCTGCGCATCTTCTGCTTCTCGCGAAGCTGAGTTCCGTAGTCGGAGAGCTTCCGCTGCATGTTGTGACCGTGCTGGCCGGGAGGAAACGCTCTGGTTTCGGCCGGGCACTTGCGGGAATAGCACTTGTCACCCTTAAGGAAGAGCTTTACGCCCTCGCGTCTGCATCTCTTGCAAACCGGATTTCCCTCATTTGCCATATTATATAATCTCCTAAAATCTCAAATTAAACGCGGCGGCGCTTGGGAGGTCTGCAGCCGTTATGAGGAACGGCGGTGCAGTCCTTGATGATGTTGACTTCAAGACCCACCGTCTGCAAAGAACGAATGGCGGTTTCCCGACCGCTGCCGGGACCCTTAACGAACACGTCAACCTTCTTCAGGCCGTGTTCCATAGCCGCTCTGGCGGCCTTTTCGGAAGCCAGCTGGGCAGCATAGGGCGTGCCCTTCTTCGTTCCCTTGAATCCCACGGTGCCGGCACTGGCCCAGGAAATGACGCCGCCGGTCATGTCGGATATCGAGATTATGGTGTTGTTGAAAGTGCTGCGAATGTGAACCACACCCTGCTGCACGTTTCTTTTTTCTTTCGCCTTAACGCGGGTTGTTGTTTTTCTGACCACTTAAAGAACCTCCTTATTTCTTGCGCTTTGCGCTGACGGTTCTCTTGGGACCCTTGCGCATACGAGCGTTCGTCTTGGTCCGCTGACCGCGGCAAGGCAAACCTCTTCTGTGTCTCATACCGCGATAGGAACCTATCTCGATGAGACGTCTGATGCTCATTGCCAACTCACGTCTGAGGTCGCCCTCGACGTTGTAATTGTTTTCGATAACCGATCTCAGCTTGGAGATTTCGGTCTCGGCCAGGTCGCGGACTCTGGTGGTCGGATCGATCTGGGCCTCGGCCACAATCTTCTTCGCGCTGGTAAGACCTATACCGAAGATATAGGTGAGCGCGTACTCGATTTTCTTATCTCTGGGGAGATCTACACCTGCAATTCTTGCCAAGTTAATTTATCCTCCGAATAAATAGCACGCTGCCAAGACTCAGCCCTGGCGCTGTTTGTGCTTGGGGTACTGCTTGCAAATGACGCGAACAACACCCTTCCGTTTGATAACCTTGCACTTATCGCACATAGGTTTTACTGAAGCTCGAACCTTCATTTGATGTTTTTACCTCATTGTCTGCTGATGCCGCAATTCGATTCATACGATTCCGTCCATGGACTCTTAAGATTCGGCCGCGGTTGCGACATCACTTATAACGATATGTGATCCTGCCGCGGGTAAGGTCATAGGGGCTGAGTTCGATTTTTACTCGATCGCCGGGCAAAATCTTGATGAAGTGCATCCTGATTTTTCCCGATACGTGTCCCAGCACCGTGTGACCGTTGGGAAGCTCCACCTTGAACACTGCGTTCGGGAGAGATTCCACAATGCGGCCTTCCACATCGATAGCTTTTTCTTTCGCCATAACCCGATTAAGCCTCCTTCGACTTGGGCAACGTCAGAATATCCGGGCCGTCACGGCGAATCGCCACCGTGTGCTCGAAGTGAGCCGAAAGCGATCCGTCCGCCGTTACGACGGTCCATCCGTCAGCGAGGGTCTCCACCTCGTACCCACCGATATTAACCATGGGTTCTATGGCAAGCACCATGCCCTCCTCCAGCCTTATGCCCTTGCCGGGGCGGCCGTAGTTGGGAACGTAGGGATCCTCGTGCATATTCCTGCCGATTCCGTGGCCTACCAAATCGCGGACCACCGAGAAACCGGCGTCTTCGACATACTCTTGTACGGCATGTCCGATATCCGAGAGACGCTTTCCGGGTCTGGCTTGTTCTATGCCCTTGTACAAAGCGTCCCGGGTGACCTGAAGGAGTTTCCTCGCCTCATTTGAGCCGCAATCATCCACAAGTACCGTGATCGCGCTGTCACCGTGCCATCCGTCAACGATAGCGCCCAGGTCTATACCCACCACATCGCCGGGCATCAGCACTCTTCCGCCGGGAATGCCGTGGACTACTTCCTCGTTTACGGCGATGCAGACGGAGTTGGGATACCCGTTGTAGTTCTTGAAGGACGGTATGGCGCCGTAGCTTCTCACAAGCTCGTCCGCCTTTTTGTCCATCTCCAAGGTGGTTGTTTTTCCGGGCTCGATCCACGCGGCAAGCTCGCGAAGGCAATTGCCCACTACGGCTCCCGCCACGCGCATTTTTTCGATTTCGGATGCTTTTTTCTTTTTAATCATTCCGTCACAGCCCCAATTTTTTCCGCAACTCGGCGAATACCTCATCGGCGCTGACGGAGGCGTCGACCTTTACAACCGACGCGCTCGTACTATTATAATACAAAAGCACCGGTTTTGTCAATCCCTCATAGGCTTCCAACCGTTTTTTAAGGGATTCGCGGTTGTCGTCGGCCCTCTGAATCAGCTCGGCGCCGCATTTGTCGCAGACGCCCTCTTTTTTTGGGGGCTTGGCGTTGATGTTGTAAACTTCGTTGCAGGCGGGACAAACTCTGCGGGAGCAGATTCTGCTCTCCAGCGCGTCGAGACTTACCTCAAAATCAACAACGGTCTCGAGAGGTTTGCCGGCCTCGCTCAAAATCTTATCCAGGGCTTGGGCCTGCTCCACGGTTCGGGGGAAACCGTCCAGGATATAATTTTCGTATCCTATTTCCGCCAGCTTCTCCGCCACGATGCCGATAACCAACTCATCGGGAGCCAACTCGCCCTTTTCGAGATGCCGCTTCAGTTCGGCGCCCAGCCCCTCTCCCTTGGCTACCGCCTGTCTCAGAGCGTCGCCGGTGGAAATATGCTCGGCCTCGTAAAGGAACGTAATCTTCGCTGCCTGTGTTCCTTTTCCCGAGCCGGGAGGTCCGAATAAAACGATTCTCATAATTTGCCTTTACACAGCACAAGGTATGCCCCAAAAGGGGGCATACCCGTTAATTGCTTATTTCTTGATGAAGCCCTCGTAGTGTCTCATCAGCAGGTGAGACTCGATGGCCTGCATCGTATCAAGGGAAACACCCACAACGATCAGAAGGGAAGTACCGCCGATAAGGGTAAATGTTCTGATGTTGGTCAGCATCGGTACGTAGTACTGCAGAAGAGCCACGATGGCGAGGAAGATAGCGCCCGCCAAGGTGATTCTGGTGAGAACCTTGTCAAGGTATTCCTGGGTAGGCTTGCCCGGTCTGATACCCGGAATAAAACTTCCGTACTTCTTCAGGTTCTCGGACACGTCCTTCACGTTGAAGGAAACCGCGGTGTAGAAGTAGGTGAAGAAGATAATCAGAACCGCGTAAAGGAGCGAACCGAACCAAGACTGACCCGGAGCCACGAAGGTGGCGAACTTGCTTATCCAGCTCTCGGAGTTGCCCGGAGAGAGGAAGTTTGCAACCGTCATGGGGAAGTACATGATGGAAACCGCGAAGATGATGGGGATAACGCCGGCGGAGTTAACCTTCAGCGGCAGATAGGAGGAGTTGCCTCCAACCATCTTGTTGCCCACCACTCTCTTTACGTGCTGAATGGGAATCTTTCTCACGGCCTGAGTCACGGCTACCATGAAAACGATGGTGGCGATGAACAGGAGCGCGAAAATGATAACGCCCACGTAGTTGCGGTTGGTAAGCCATTCCAGCTGGATTGTCTGGAATATCTGGGAGGGAAGCGTAGCCACGATACCGGCGAAAATCACGATGGAAATACCGTTGCCGATGCCGTGCTCGGTAATCTGCTCACCCATCCACATGAGGAAAGCGGTACCCGCAACCAAGATGAGGGACATGAACACGATGTTCATAACGCCCAGGCCCTGGTTCACGGCGCCTACGCTCTGGAGCCACTTGGTGACGCCGAAAGCGGAGAAGAACGCCAGAACGCCGGTGAGCCACTTGGTGTAGAGTCTGATCCGCTTCTGGCCCGCAGCCCCTTCCTTCTGCATAGCTTCCAATTGAGGAACGGCCATGGTAAGGAGCTGCATAATAATCGAAGCGTTAATGTAGGGCATAATACCCATCGCGAAAATCGCGTACTTCTTGAACGCGCCGCCGGTGAAAACATCGAAAAGCGCGAGCAAGTCGGATCCGTTGCTGAGTCTCTGTCTCAGAACCTCGGTGTCCACACCCGGAACGGGAATGTGAAGACCGATGACGTAGACGATGAGCATTCCGAAGAGGAAAGTAATCCTCTTTTTCAGATCCGGAACTTTCATGGCCGCCATCAAGGACGCTAACATGTTATATTACCTCCACCGTACCGCCGGCAGCGGTGATTTTCTCCGCCGCGGAGGTGCTGAACTTGTTGGCCTTAACCGTAAGGGCTTTGGTAATCTCGCCGTCGCCCAAAACCTTAACGCCGTCTTTAATCTTCTTGGCGAAGCCTTCCTCCACAAGGAGTTCGGGAGTGACGACGGTGCCGGCGTCGAAAGCGTCAAGCTCGCCAACCGATACCAGAACGTAGTTCTTCTTGGTCAGGCTTCTGAATCCGGGTTTCTGAGGAAGTCTGCGGTAGAGAGGGGTCTGTCCGCCTTCAAAACCGAGTCTCGGGGTGGCGCCGGATCTGGCCTTCTGACCCTTGTAGCCCTTGCCGGCGGTTTTGCCGTTGCCGGAACCGATGCCGCGGCCGACTCTCTTGGAGCGGTGGTTGGCGCCGGGGGCGGGCTTCAAATCATGTAACTGCATTATTTGGCCTCCTCGTCGGATACTTTCTCGACATCGAGAAGGTGGCTGATCTTGTGGACCATACCGAGAATGGCGTCGTTTTCGGGCTGCAGAACGGAAGAACCGATCTTGCCCAGACCCAGCGCCTTCGCGGTAGCCGCCTGCTTCTTGTTGTATCCGATAACGCTCTTTTTAAGTGTTATTTTCAGCATTTTTTTGCCTCGTTATCCGTAGTTATTCGGCGGGTTTCGCTTCTTCGACGACGGCCTCCGCCGCCTCGTCCGCCTGCTTCTTGACCATCCAAGGAACCAGCTCTCCCGGTTCCATACCTCTCAGACGGCAGACATCCTCCGCCTTTCTGAGTCCGGTAAGGCATCTCATAGCCGCCTTGGCGGTGTTGATGGCGTTGGGAGATCCCAGGCTCTTGGCCAGGACGTCTCTCACGCCCGCCAGTTCCAGAATGGGTCTGACCGCGCCGCCGGCCACAACGCCGGTACCTTCGGAAGCGGGTTTCATTCTGACTTTGGCGGCGCCGTAGTTCATCTCGATTTCGTGGGGGATGGTGGAACCCACCATGGTAACCTCAATCATGCTCTTGCGCGCCGCTTCGGAAGCTTTGCGAATGGCATCGGGAATGGCTCTGGCCTTACCCAGACCGATTCCCACGTGGCCGTTGCGATCGCCGACGGCAATCAGAACGCTCCAACTGAGGGTACGTCCGCCCTTATGGGTCTTCTGGACCTTGTTCGTGCGAATAATCTGCTCTTCAAGCTCAACAGCTTCAGCATTGAATTTAGCCATACTTTTCTCCGTACTCCTCAGAACTTCAGCCCCGCTTCGCGGGCGGCATCCGCCAAAGCCGCTACGCGGCCGTGGTACTTGTATCCGCCTCTGTCGAAAACGACGGTGGTGATACCCTTGGCGATGGCTCTCTCGGCGACGGCTTTGCCCACCGCCTTGGCGCCTTCGATGTTTCCGCCCGAAGCTATCCGGTTTCTGAGTTCTTTGTCATTGCTCGACGCCGAAACAAGAGTGTTGCCGGTTGTGTCGTCGATTACTTGCGCGTATATGTGGTTGAGACTGCGGTAGACGTCCAGTCTGGGTCTTTCCGCCGTACCCGAAAGGGTCTGTCTCAATCTGATGTGGCGCTTCTTGCGAAGCGTTTCCTTTGTGTGCTGCATTTTTCTCCTTGACCGCGGGATTTTTCGGTGATTTTGCATCCGGCATGGCTTCTCGCCCGCACCGACCGCTTCGCGGTCCCCGCCGTCCCTATGCGATAAAGCACCGGACGCAAACTATATTGTACTGTATTTCGCGAAAAAACGCAAGAAGTTACTTCTTACCTGCCTTACCGGCTTTGAGTCTGACGATCTCACCGGCGTAGCGGATGCCCTTGCCCTTGTAGGGTTCGGGGGGTCTGACGCCTCTGATGTTGGCGGCCTGCTGACCCAAAACTTCTTTGTCGATACCCTTAACCAGAATAAAGGAAGATCTGGTATTGGTATCGGTACCCACCTCGAAGGTGATTCCTTCCTCGGGCTCGATTGTCACCTGATGGGAAAGACCCACGGTGAGAACAAGGTTCTTGCCCTGCATCTCGGCTCTGTAACCCACGCCGAGAACATTGAGTCTCTTCTCGTAACCCTTGGTTACGCCCACAACCATGTTGTTCACAAGGGAGCGGACGAGACCGTGGAGAGCGCGGTGCTGTCTGTCATTGGAAGGTCTCTTGCAGAGGATGTTGTTGTCCTCTACTTCCACCGTGATGTCGGCGGGAAGCTTTTTGGAAAGTGTGCCCTTGGGGCCCTTTACCGTAATAACGTCGTCCTCGCGGCTGATCTGTACGCCTGCCGGAAGAGGAATCGGTGTCTGTCCTATTCTGCTCATATTTCTCCTCCGATATTACCAAACGTAGCAAAGAACTTCGCCGCCGATGCCCAGCTTGCGGGCTTCGCGGTCGGTCATAACGCCCTTGGACGTACTGATGATGGCGATTCCGAGACCTCTGAGAACTCTGGGAACTCTGTCTCTCTTCGCGTAGATTCTCAGACCCGGCTTACTCACTCTCTTGAGGTTTGTGATAACAAGCTCCTGCTTGGGTCCGTATTTAAGCTCGATCTTAAGCGTGGGGAACTTCGCCTCGCTAACGTTCGCGAAACTCTTAATAAAGCCTTCGCTGTGGAGTATCTTCACAATCTCGACGTTGAGCTTGGACGCGGGTACTTCCACGGATTCGTGCTTTGCCCGATTTGCGTTGCGGATCCTGGTAAGCAGGTCGGCTACGGGATCTGTCACGGTCATGCTTTAATCCTCCTAATCGGCGCGCTTGCGAACCGATTATTTTATATAGGCCGGGGCGGGGTCCGCCCCGAACGTCCGATTTACCAACTGGATTTGGTCACACCCGGGATCAGACCCTTGTGCGCCATTTCGCGGAAACAGATTCTGCAAAGGCCGAATCTTCTGATGTATCCGCGAGGTCTGCCGCAGATGCTGCAGCGGTTGTACTTCCGTACACCGAACTTCTGCGGGCGTTTCTGTTTTTCGATCAAGGCTCTCTTTGCCATTAATCAAACTCCTTTTAACCTTCTAAGACTCTTTGGCCTTAGCCGCTTCCGCGATAACTTCCTGAGCCACGTTCTGCGGAACTTCCTCGTAGTGAGAGAACTTCGCGCTGAAGCGGCCTCTGCCTCTGGCGATCGATCTGAGATCGATGATGTAGCGCTGCATCTCGGCCATGGGAACCTGGGCCTTGACGAGCTGTCTGCCGCCGCCCACGGGCTCCATGCCGCCGACGCGGCCGCGCTTGGTGTTGAGGTCGCCGATTACGTCGCCCATGTACATATCGGGAACGATAATTTCAACGTCCATGATCGGCTCGAGAAGAACCGGTCTGGCCTTCATCGCCGCCGCCTGGAAAGCGAGCTTTCCGGCAAGCTGGAACGCCATATCGGAAGAGTCCACCGGGTGGAAACTGCCGTCGTAGCAGGTGACTTTAACGTCCACAACCGGGCAGCCCGCCTGAATACCGCTGTTGAGGGCTTCTCTGATGCCCTTGTCAACGGAAGGAATGAACTGTCTGGGAATGGCGCCGCCCACGATGGCGTCGACGTATTCGTAGCCCGCGCCCCGCTCCTGGGGTTCGAGACGAATCCAGCAATCGCCGAACTGGCCTCTGCCGCCGGACTGCTTTTTATGGCGGCCCTGAGCCTCGGCCTTGGCGGTGATGGTTTCTCTGTAGGCAATCTTCGGAGTGGAGGTCTCGACCTCAACGCCGAATTTCCGCTTGAGTCTGTCCACGATAATGTCCAGATGAGTGTCTCCGAGGCCGCTCATAATGGTCTGGGAGGTCTCTTTTTCTCTCACGGTCTTGAAAGTGGGGTCGCATTCGGCAAGCTTGCCGAGAGCGGAACCCAGCTTGTCCTCGTCCGCCTTTGTCTTGGCGCCTACGGCCAGGGAATAAACCGGATCGGGGAAGGCAATCGGGGCGAAGGTCACCTGCTTGGCTTTGTCGCAGAGACTGTCGCCGGTAACGGTGTACTGAAGTTTGGCCACCGCTCCCATGTCGCCGGCGCCGATGCTCTCGGCCACCTGCTGGGATTTACCGATTACCGTGTAATAAACCTGTCCGAATCTCTCTTCGCGCTCTTTGTCGGTGTTGAACGCTCTGGAGTCGGCTTTTACGGAACCGGAGAAAACTCTGAAGAAAGTCAGTTTGCCCACGTAGGGGTCCGCCAGGGTCTTGAAGACCAAAGCGCTGAAGGGATCTTCAGGCTTAACGGTTACTTCGTTGCCCTCGGCGTCTACGCCGGTGACGTTATCCGCGTCCTTGGGGGACGGGAGCGATCCCGCGGCAAAATCCAGGAGGGTGTCGATACCCACAAGCTTGGCGGCGCTGCCGCAAAGCACGGGAACGAGCTTACCGCTCTTGATACCTATCTCCAGACCTTTGGCAAGGTCCTCGTCGGAGAGGGTGGAATCGGCGAAGAACTTCTCGAGGAGATCGTCGTCCATCTCCGCCGCCGCTTCGATCAAAGCTTCTCTGTTCTCTTCGATGGCGGCCGCCATGTCGGCGGGCACATCGCAGGGGCTGACTTTACCGTCGGCCCAGGTGTAGCCCTTCTGGGTGAGAAGGTCGACCACACCGGTGAAAGACGCTTCGGCGCCGATGGGGAGCCACAGGGGAGCCACGGTGGTTCCGTATCTCTCCCGCAGAGCCTCAAGGGTCTTGTAGAAGTCGTTGTTTTCCTTCTCCAGCTTGTTTACGAAGAATACCTTGGAGATTCCCGCGGCATCCGCGTTTTCCCAAGCGGTGTCGGTTCCGACTTCGATGGTGCCGCCGCCGTCAACCACGATAATCGCGGTCTCAACGGCGCGCATGGCGCCTATAACGTCGCCCACAAAGTCCGGATAACCCGGGGTGTCGATGAAATTGAGCTTTTTGTTCTTCCATTCACAGGGCAGGAGCGCCGCGTTAATGGTCATTTTTCTCTGAATTTCATCCTCGTCGCAGTCGGAAGCGGAGGTGCCTTTGTCCACGCTTCCCAGTCTCTGAATCATGCCGCTCTTGTAAAGGAGGGCCTCGACCAGGGAGGTCTTACCGGTACCGCCGTGTCCGGCGAGCACGATGTTTCTGATTGCGTCAATCGGATAAGTCTTCATGGGCTTACATTAGGCCTTTCTGAAGGGCATACCCAAAGCCTTGAGTAACGCTCTTCCCTCTTCGTCGGTGTTGGCGGTGGTGGCGATGGCGATATTCATACCGCGGGTGCGGTCGATTTTATCGTACTCGATTTCGGGGAACACCAACTGCTCCTTGAGGCCCATGCTGAAATTGCCGTGGCCGTCGAAAGCGTCGGGGTTGATTCCGCCGAAGTCGCGGATTCTCGGCAGAACCGCGTTGATAAGTCTGTCGAGAAACTCTTCCATCATAGCGCCCCGGAGGGTAACTTTGCAACCGATGCGCATGCCCTCGCGGACCTTGAAGTTGGAAATGGACTTGGTGGCTTTGGTAATAATCGGCTTCTGGCCGGTTATCTTCGTCATGTCATTGACGGCTCCGTCGAGAACCTTGGAATCGGCGATTGCCGCGCCGACGCCCATGCTCACAACGACTTTGACGAGTTTAGGTGCCTGCATAACGTTGGTGTAGCCGAACTCCTTCATCAGGGCGGCGCGAGCCTCGTTGTTATACTTTTCTTTGAGTCTTGTCATCTTAAACTCCTCTAACCGTCGATCAGTCCGCCGCACTTCTTGCACTTGCGGGCGGATTTGCCGTCCGTGCCGACCTCGCGGGCCAGCCGGGTGGGCTTACTGCACTTGGGGCAAACCAACATAACTTTGTTGATGGGGAGCGGAGCGGGCATTCTGATTTCGCCCAGCTGGCTCTTCACCATGGCTCTGGAGCTGTTGCCCCCGGCCTTTTTATGTCTGGTTACCATGTTGACTCCGTCAACAATCACTCTTCCCTCTTTGGGAAGGGATTCCTGAACTTTGGCGCGCTTGCCTTTGTCTTTGCCGGCCAGCACGACCACTTCATCGCCTTTTTTAAGGCTCATCTTACCTTCGAATAAAGGTCTGCTCTTTCGCATAACTGTCTCTCCGTTTTACGGCGAACACGTCGCCTATATCAGAGAACCTCCGGGGCGAGAGAGATGATTCTCATGAACCCCTTCTCCCGCAGTTCTCTGGCCACAGGCCCGAAAATACGGGTTCCGCGGGGCTCGTTGGCGGTGTTTATGACCACCGCGGCGTTATCGTCGAATCTGAGGGTGGAGCCGTCGGTGCGCTGAATGTCTTTCTTGGTTCTGACCACAACGCAGCGAACGACTTCGCTCTTCTTTACCGTAGCGCCCGGCGTAGCCTGCTTTACGGCACCGATGATGATATCGCCTACATGCGCGTAACGGGCGTTAGAGCCTTTCATTACACGAATGCACAAAATCTCGCGGGCTCCCGAATTGTCAGCCGCTTTAAGTCTGGTATAGGGCTGTATCATTTATTTTACGATCCTATCTGTATGACTTGCGAAATAAATTACTTCGCTTTTTCGACTATCTTGGAAACTCTCCATCTCTTGTCTTTGGAAATGGGTCTGGTCTCCATGATTTCAACCGTATCGCCCAAGCCGCACTCGAACTCGTCGTGAGCTTTGAACTTGGTGGTACGTCTTACGATTCTTCCGTAGAGCGGGTGCTTCACCAGCGACTTGATTTCAACCACAACGGTCTTGTCCATCTTGTTGCTGATTACTTTGCCGCTCCGGACTTTACGTCTGTTTCTTTCCATAAAGATCCTTCTTAACTGTTCTTGCGTGCGGACATTTCGCACAGAATGCGAGCGATGTTCTTTCTGGCGGCGGTAATCGCGTGGGGATTATCAAGCTGCTTCAAGGCAATCTGCTGCCGCATGGCGTAGAGGGTTTTGCGCTCTTCACCGAGCTTGGTCAGAAGCTCCGCGTCGCTCATCTGTTTGAGTTGGGTTCTGATTTCAGACTGTCTCATTTGTGTCATCCTGCTCCTTCTTGACGAACTTGGTCGCGATGGGAAGTTTGTGAGCGGCGAGTCTCATAGCCTCTTTGGCCAAAGCCTCGTCAACGCCCGCCATCTCGAACAACATTCTTCCGGGCTTAACCACGGCCACCCATCCTTCGGGAGAACCCTTACCGGAACCCATACGGGTTTCCGCGGGCTTGCGGGTAATGGGCTTGTCCGGGAAAATGCGGATCCAAACCTTACCGCCTCTCTTGATGTGACGGGTGATAGCGACTCTCGCGGCCTCAATCTGGTTGGAAGTAATCCAAGCCGCCTCAAGTCCCTGCAAACCGTACTCGCCGAAACTCACTTTGTTTCCGACTGTGGCTTTGCCCGCACGAGAACCGCGCTGCTGTTTTCTGTACTTAGTTCTTTTCGGCATCAGCATTTTGCGTTCTTCTCCTATCTCCGCCGGCCGTTCTTCCGCCCCGAGGACGTCCGCCCCGATCGTCGGATCTGCGGCCCCTGCGAGGTCTGCGCTGCGTCTGCGCGCGCATGTTGTCGTCGTCGGCGGGTCTGCGTCTTGCGCCGGGCAAAACGTCGCCCTTGTAGATCCATACCTTGATACCGATGTGGCCGTAGGTGGTGGCCGCTTCGGTGAAGCCGTAGTCGATGTCGGCTCTCAAAGTGTGGAGAGGAACCTTGCCGGCTTTGTCGTTCTCGACACGGGCCATTTCGGCGCCGCCGAGACGACCGGCGACTCTGATACGAATGCCCTTGGCTCCGGCCTTGGTGGCTCTGAAGACGGACTGCTTCATCGCGCGCTTATAGGAAATTCTGCGCTCGATCTGCTGGGCGATGGACTCGGCAACCAGCTGGGCGTCGGTCTCCGGAGAGCGAATCTCGGAAACGTTGACCACGACGGTCTTGCCCGAAGCAATCTTCTCGAGAGCGGCCTTAAGCTCCTCGATACCCTTTCCGCCTCTGCCGATGATAAGGCCCGGCTTGGCGGTGTAGACGGTGATTTTTACCTTGGTGGCGGCTCTTTCGATTTCAACATGAGAGACACCGGCCTGGTAAAGCGTCTTTTTAACGTACTTACGAATCTTCGCATCTTCAAGCAGAAGCTCGGGGAACTCTTTCCCGGCGTACCATCTGCTTTCCCAATCACGAATGATACCGATGCGGAATCCTATGGGATGAATTTTCTGTCCCAATTATGCTCCTCCTTTTGCGTCGGTGTCGGTGTCGGCGGCGGGTGCGGGAGCGGCCTTCTTGGCGGACTTAACCGTCTTGGTCAGCTCTTTGCGCGCCTTCTTGCCGGTGGGCTCGACTTCTTCGACCGCGATAGTGATGTGAGAAAGTCTCTTCACCATTCTGTAACCGCGTCCCTGCGGGGCGTAGCGCAGTCTCTTCATCATCGGGCCGCCGTCAACCATGGCGACCGCCACTTTAAGATTATCACCATTCATATGATGGTTGTTCTCCGCGTTGGCAATGGCGGACTTGAGAACCTTCTCAACCAGTCTTGCCGCGAAGTTGGGGGTGAACTGCAGGAGCGCCAGGGCTTCCTTGGCATCCATACCCCTGATTGCATCTATCACAAGGCGGGCCTTGCGAGGCGATGTGCGAACGTAACGTGCTTTAGCTATAGCCTGCATTTATCATGCCCTCCTTTATTATTTCAAACCGCCGGAACGCTCGGCTTTGTTGCCGTGGCCGCGGTAGGTGCGGGTCGGGGCAAACTCGCCCAGCTTGTGACCCACCATGTTCTCGGTGATGAACACCGGGATATGGCGTCTACCGTCGTGAACGGCGATGGTGTGACCGATCATAACCGGGAAGATGGTGGATCTTCTGGACCAGCTCTGAATGATCTTCTTCTCGCCCTTGGCGTTCATGTCTTCTATTTTCTTCAGCAGTTTGGGTTCCGCATACGGACCTTTTTTAAGCGAACGCGCCAATCTTGTGCCTCCTACTTACTGCTTCTGCGTCTGACAATGTACTTGTCGGACTGCTTCTTACCGCGAGTCTTCATACCCTGGGCCGGCTTGCCCCACTTGGTCATGGGGGTCTTTCTGCCTACAGGGCTCTTGCCTTCGCCGCCGCCGTGGGGGTGATCGCACGGATTCATAACGACGCCGCGGACCGTGGGTCTGATACCCATCCAGCGGGTGCGGCCGGCTTTACCTATGGAAATGTTGCCGTGATCAACGTTGCCGATCTGGCCGATGGTGGCGTAGCAAGCCGCCAAAACGTTTCTCATCTCACCGGAGGGCAGACGCAGCTGAACGTATCTGCCTTCCTTGGCCATAACCTGAGCGCTTCCGCCGGCGGAGCGGACGATCTGACCGCCCTTGCCGATTTTGAGCTCGATGTTGTGGACCAGTGTACCCAGCGGTATGCTGGAAAGGGGCATGGAGTTACCCGGCTTGATATCGGCCGCGGTATCCGCGATAACGGTGTCTCCAACCTTCAGCTCCAGCGGCCAGATGATGTATCTCTTCTCGCCGTCGGCGTAGTTGATGAGAGCGATGCGAGCGGATCTGTTGGGATCGTACTCGATAGCGGCAACTTTGCCCGGAACTCCGATTTTGTCGCGTTTGAAATCAATCACGCGGTACATCTGCTTGTGGCCGCCGCCGTGGTGGCGAACGGTGAGCTTACCGCTGTTGTTTCTTCCGCCGGTTCTCTTTTTCGGCTTCAAGAGGCTCTTTTCGGGAGTGCTCTTGGTGATTTCCTCAAAAGTCGAACCCGTATAGTATCGCCGTGCCGGCGATGTGGGTTTGTACTGTTTAACAGCCATTTATTTCTCCTCTGCGCCGACTACGCGTTCTCGAAAATCTCGATGCTCTGGCCTTCTTTGAGAGTAACGTAAGCCTTTTTGCGGTCGGCCGTTTTTCCCGGGACCCGGGAATTGACTCTCTTGGCCTTGCCCTTGACGCGGAGGGTGTTAACCTTCTTCACGTCAACGGAGAACATCTCCTCAATCGCCTTGGCGATCTCGACTTTGTTGGCCTTGATGTCCACTTCGAACACGTACTTGTTCATGGAAGTGGCATCCATGCTCTTCTCGGTGATGAGCGGCCGTTTGATTACGGTATATGCGTCTCTGTTCATCCGAGAACCTCCTCGAGTCTCTCGACGGCGGCTTTGGTCATGATAATCTTCTTGGCCACCAGCAGGTCGCGAACGCTGACGCAGGGGCTTACCCGAACCTCAACGCCCGGAATGTTTCTGGCGGACTTCCAAATCATATCGTCGGCCTTGTCGAGAACAACAAGATATCTCTTCGCGTCGCCCATAGTCTTAAGGAAAGACGCGAACTGCTTTGTACTGATGCTGTCGGCCTTAATCTCGTCAACAACGCTGATAAGACCGTCCGCGAACTGCGCGGAAAGAGCGGACCGAAGGGCGCCTCTGCGCATCTTTTTCGGCATGTTCTTCGCGAAGCTGCGGGGATGAGGGCCGAAAACGACGCCGCCGTGGTAGTAGTGCGGGGCTCTGATGGAACCCTGTCTGGCACGGCCGGTACCCTTCTGTCTGTAGGGCTTGGCGCCGCCGCCGGAGACGTCCGTTCTCGTCTTGGAGTCGGAAGTACCCTGGCGCATGTTGGCTTCCTCGGCCACAACCGCCTGGTGCATCAGAGGAATGTTCTTTTCGGCTTCGAAGACGGCCGCGGCCAGTTCGAGCTCGCCGGCGGCAGCTCCGTCCATTTTCAAGCAATTAACTTTTGCCATTTATACTATCCTCCCACCTGCTGTCTGGCAACGAGCACCAAACCGCCGTTGGAACCCGGCACGGAACCGGTTACGAGCAACAGGTTTCTGTCGGCGTCCACCGCGAAAACGGTGAGACCTCTCTGGGTAACCTTGGCGCTGCCCATGTGGCCCGGGCGTCTGACACCCTTGAATGTTCTGGCGGCATCGGTGGCACCGCCGGAAGCCGGCTTTCTGTGGAGCATGGAGCCGTGGGACATTTCCGCACCGCTGAAGTTCCATCTCTTCATGGCACCGGCAAAGCCCTTACCCTTGGAGATACCGGTGGCCTTAACGGGTTCGCCGGCGCTGAAGATGTCGGCCTTTATTTCCTGACCGACCTTAACGTCGTCGATACCGTCCACAGGCAGTTCCCGGAGGTATCTCTTGGGAGCCACACCCGCCTTGGCGAAGTGGCCCTTTGCGGGCTTGTTGACGTGCTTTTCCTTGACGTCGCCGAAAGCGACCTGCACGCCTTCGTAGCCGTCCTTATCGGCGGTCTTGACCTGGGTTACCAGGCAGGGACCCGCTTCGAGAACGGTTACCGGGATAAGCATTCCCGTTTCAGTGAAGACTTGGGTCATACCAAGCTTCTTTGCCAAAATTCCGTTGACCATTTGTCTTATGATCCTTTATGATTTTATTTCGATATCGACACCGCTGGGAAGATCCAAGCGCATGAGCGCGTCGATGGTTTTCGGTCCCGGGTTGATGATGTCAATCAGGCGCTTGTGCGTTCTGAGCTCGAAGTGCTCCATGGACTCTTTGTCAATGGTGGTACCCCGGTTGACGCAGAAGATGTCCTTCTCGGTGGGGAGAAGAACGGGACCGGAAATCTTCGCACCGGTGCGTTTGACAGTCTCAACGATGCGCTCGGTGCTCTGGTCGATGACCTTGTGATCGAACGCTTTGAGTCTGATTCTTACCTTGTCTTTGCGCATAAACTTAATATCTCCGCATCGGAGAGCCGCGGCCTCGGTCGCGGCGCTCCGTTAATATGCTTTATCAGCCCATAACCTCGGCGATAACGCCGGCGCCTACGGTGTGTCCGCCTTCGCGGATAGCGAAGTTCAGACCCTGCTCGAGAGCGATGGGAACGATGAGCTCGGCGGTAATGGTTACGTTGTCGCCGGGCATGACC
>JAGDDM010000210.1 GCA_017958015.1 Abditibacteriota bacterium
GCCGTACCAGCGGGTGAAACATTCGGAAGCGAGACCCTTGTACTCGGAGGAAGGTATCACGTTGAGGGTGCCCTTGATGCCCAGAACTCTCGGTTTAATCTTCGTAACCTTGAAGTCCAGACTCACGTTAATGGGCGCCACGGCGTCTTGGGGAGGCGTTCCGGCGGCGAGGCACTTTTTGTAATTTTCCTCGGCGCCTTCGGCGGCCCAGGGAATAACCACGGGGAACTTTCTGTCCGCCAGGCGTTTGGCCAGTTCCACGCCCTCGGCGTACCGTTTCATGTCGCCGTATCTCCAACCCAGGCGCAGGCAGAGCATCATCTTGTTCTTGTCGCAGACGTCCAAAATGGCGTCGTCAACCACATGGTGGAGCTTCCGGGCCTGACTCTTTTTAATCATTTCCTTGGTGCGGACTCTCGCCGCGTCCCACTGCTCCAGGGCCTTGTCGTACATTCCCATTTTCTCGTAGAAGTGGGCGAGCATTCTGTCCACGAACTCGTGGCGTTCCATGGGCTGACCGGTGTTGGAGTCGATGCCGTCGTGCTTGCAGGCTTCCTCGATATACTTCAGAGCGTTGTCGTAGTCGTTGCACTTTTTGTAGTAGTGGGACCAACCCAGCTCGAAGTAGAGATCCCAAACGTCGGGATTGTTCTTGATGCCCTCCTTGAGAAGAGCGATGGAAGCGGGTATGTAACGCTTGTCCGAAACGGAGTTGGCGTTGTCGACGAAGTTGTAATCAAGGTGCCAGGCGCCGGTGGTGTACACGTCCAAGTTGTGGGGATCGAACCAGGTAACAAGGCGCACAAGGGGAATAATCGCCTTGAAGTTGCCGCTGTGGAAGAAGGAATCCGCCCTCACCCACAAAGCGCCGGCGATAACCTCACGGAATCCCGCGAAGGAAGCCACAACGAACTGACCCGGCAGACGAACCATCAGGTCCTGGGAGTCGGCGGCGTTCTTTTCGTCGGAAACGGGCTTGGCGCTTTCGGCCATCCGCAGATACATGGGATCCGCGAAATGCTGAACGCCGATCATGCCCGCTATGAGAACGAGAACCAGCACCAAAAGAAGATTGCGATTCTTTCGGGAAATCATGATCAGACTTCCTTTCGGTCAAAGCACAAAATAGCGAGGATCATCATAATAAGCGAGTATATCACCGCGTAGAAGAAGCAGTTCAGGGTGTAGACGCCCATGTTGGTGATGGGATCCGGGTGAAGCAGAGAGTTTGTCACGTTGAACTTATCGAAGTTGGGAACCACGCAGTAGATGACTTTGTAGACCAGCCGAAGCAGCGGAGAGGCGGCCTCGGAGTGGCCGAAGGTCTCGGTGACCGTGGCCATAACACCCACGATGTACACGCCGCAACCCATGAAGAAGTTCACGGTCTGGGTGAGGAAGGTGGAGAAGAAAAGCACAACGGAAGTGAGAATCATGAACTGCATGAAAATCATCAGAACGCCGTAAACCGTGTTGGGGTCGAAGGCGCTCATGCCCACGGTGGCGGTGCCCAAAGTGGCGTCGGTGGAATCGCTGATGGCCTGGGTGGCGCCGTGGGCCTTCAGGAACACAACGGCCACGAACACAAGACCCATGAGACCGATACACACCGCCAAGGTGCCTATGGCGCCCAGGAACTTGCCGATGATGAACTCGTAGCGCTTAACGGGCTTCGCCAAAATGGTGTATATGGTGCGCCGCTCGATCTCCTGGGGAATGAGACCGGTGCTGAGAATAACGCTTATGAGCAGTCCGGCGAGGGCCATGAGGCCAAGGCCGAAGCTCTTAAGAAGCATAAGGTCGGAGGATACGCCCGCTCTGGAGGAGAAGGACAGTACCTGGGAGAAGGAGAGAGACAGAATAATGAGACCTATGGTGACGGCGAGGAATATCTGCAAAATCTTTTTGCGAAGCGCGTCGCCGAAGGTTGTTTTCGCTATTGCCCAAATTACCATTGTTATTTCTTCCCCTCTCTGACGATTTCAACGAACAGATCCTCAAGGCTCTGGCGCTGAGGAATGACGGAAGCCAGCACGGCTTTGCCTCTGGCGGCTTCGATGATATTGTGAACGTTCTCCTCGGAGTCGGTGTGAACCGCCAGAGTGTCGCCCTCGGCGTAGACCTTGGTGGCAAACTTCTCCAGAGATTCCGCCAGACCCTGCTCGCACTTGTTCAGAGTGACAACCGTGCGGCTGCCCTGCAGCAGCTCTTCCATGGTGCCTATCTTCACGATTTCGCCGCCGTTGATGATGGCAACTCTGTCGCAGAGATTTTCCACGTCGGAGAGCTGGTGGGAACTGAGGAAAACCGTCTTGCCCTGGTCCTTCAGGGAGCGGATGAGGTCCTGAATGTCCTTGTGGGCGATGGGGTCGAGACCGGATGTGGGCTCGTCGAAGAAAAGGAGATCCGGGTCGTTGATGAGCGCCTGGGCGATGCCCACTCTCTGGAGCATACCCTTGGAATACTGGCGCAGAGCCCGGTGAGCGTTCTTCTCCAGACCCACTTTCTTAAGCAGGTCGGCGATTTTCGCTTTGCGCTCGCTCTTCGGGATTCTGAAAAGACTGCAGTAGAAGTCGAGGATTTCCTCGGCGTTCATGTGGTCGTAGAAATAGGGGCTCTCAGGCAAATAGCTTATGCGCTTTTTGACGTCGATGTCGCCGGCATCCTTGCCCATAACCAAGGCCTTTCCCGATGTGGGGAAAATGAGTCCCAGAAGCATTTTGATGGTTGTCGTCTTTCCCGCGCCGTTGGGTCCGATAAATCCGAAGATTTCGCCCTCTTCCACGGAAAAGTTAATCTCGTTTACCGCCGCCGCCCGGTCGCCGGCACGGCCCTTGTAAACCTTTTTGAGCTTTTCGGCTCTTACGGCTTCAGCCAATTTCCTTACCTCCGTAAACATGCGCCGCAGGCGCAAGGGATATACGTTATTATATGACGGCACATCAATAAAAATTGTTCCGCCACATCTACTATTATACATTTTTCCGCGGTCCTTTTCAACTTAAAAGGCAAGCCGCAAAAAAATCCGACTTTTTTGCCGAAAAACCATTGACACCCGGCCCGACCTGCGGTATAATAGTATCGTTGCGTTAGGCGACATGTTCCCCGATAGCTCAATTGGCAGAGCATCTGACTGTTAATCAGAGGGTTCCTGGTTCGAGTCCAGGTCGGGGAGCCA
>JAGDDM010000211.1 GCA_017958015.1 Abditibacteriota bacterium
ATGGTGTATGTTGGCGCGGTGACAACGCTTATAGTGCTGGCCATACTCGTCTCCAACAGAGTCATGAAGGTGGGTCTCGTTGACGCCCTCACCAATCCTTTTTTGGCGGGCGCGGGAGCGGGAGTTTTGTTCCTGTTCCTTACCGTGATTGTCGCCAACTCCCTTTGGGTTAAGGAAGCCACAAACGTGGGTCCCGCCGGATTTACCACCGACAACATCGCCGCGGCCCTGTTGCAGACCCACGTGTTCCCCTTTGAGCTTGTTTCCGTGATACTGCTCGGGGCTCTGGTGGCGGCGGTTGTGCTTGCCAAAGAGGACAAGGAGGATACCGATGACTGATCTCGCCGCGACCTACGGAATACCCGCCAGCTGGTACCTCACTTTCACCGCCGCGCTGTTCTGCCTGGGGCTTTTCACCGTTATGATAAGACGGTCCGCCATCGGTATGCTTATCGGCGTGGAGATGATGCTGAACGCCGCTTCCCTCAACTTCGCCGTTATGGGCGGATACGTGAAGGAGCCGGTGGTCACCGGTCAGGTATTTTCGATATTTATCATAACCCTCGCCGCCGCGGAGGCGGCCATAGGGCTCGCACTCATAATCAACGTCTACCGTGTCTTCGGCCACAGCGACGTGGACAAACTCACATCTCTGAAGAACTGAAATGATTGACACTTTAGCGCAATACGCATGGGTAATACCGGCGCTGCCTCTGTTGGCGTTCGCCCTCATTACCGCCTTCGGCGCCAAACTGCCGGGGCGGGGGGCATACGTTGCCATCGGGGCAATGCTCATATCCTTGGTATATTCGACTTACACCGCCTACACATGGTTCGCCGCTCCCGACGGAACATTCCGGAACATATCCCTTGGCTGGATTCCCGCGGGCGGCAAAGTCCTTTGTTGCGGCTACGCCATAGACGCTCTCACCGCCGTGATGCTCTTTACCGTCACTCTGGTGGCGAGCATGGTGCTCATATATTCCGTGGGCTACATGCACGGCGACCCGAGATATCCCCGGTACTTCGCCTACGTGTCCCTCTTTGCCGCCGCTATGCTGGTTCTTGTTCTGGCAAACAATATTCTCCTCTTCTTCATGAGCTGGGAGCTTGTGGGTCTCACGTCCTACCTGCTCATCGGCTTCTGGTTCGAGAAACCCTCCGCCATGCGGGCGGCCAAAAAGGCCTTCTTGGTTACCAGAGTGGGCGATGTGGGCTTCATGGCGGGTCTCATTCTGCTTTACATCCACACCGGCAGTTTCGATTTCTACGGACAGCAGGGCATATTCGCCAACATCGGCCTCATTAAGTGCGTTCCCCTTGTGGGCATACTTCTTTTCTGCGGCGCCGTGGGCAAGTCCGCCCAGTTCCCGCTGCATGTGTGGCTCCCCGACGCCATGGAGGGTCCCACTCCCGTTTCCGCCCTCATCCACGCCGCCACAATGGTTGCCGCCGGCGTCTATCTGGTGGCCCGGATGTACCCCGTGTATTTGGCGGACACCACCGGCGTTTCCCTGACGGTTATGGCCTTTATCGGCGCTTTCACCGCGCTGTTCGCCGCCTCAATAGCGGTTGCGCAAAACGACATCAAGAAGATTTTGGCCTACTCCACCATCAGTCAGCTGGGATATATGATAATGTCCCTGGGCGTCTTCGGTTACGTGGCGGCTCTTTTCCACCTCATGACTCACGCCTTCTTCAAGGCTCAGCTGTTCCTGGGCTCGGGAAGCGTCATTCACGGAACGGACACTCAGGACATACGCCTTATGGGCGGTCTGCGGAAGACGATGCCCGTTACCTTTGTCACGTTCCTCATCTCTACCTTGGCCCTCTGCGGTATTCCCCTCACCGCCGGCGGCTTCAGCAAAGAGGAAATATTGGGCGTGGCGTTCTTCACCTCGAAACCGGTGTTTTGGGCGGGAGTCATAGGCGCCTTCGCCACCGCTTTCTACATGTTCCGCCTTGTGTACAAGGTTTTCTTCGGGGAGGAAAAGACCCACGCTCACGAGAGCCCCAAGGTGATGACTCTGCCGCTGTGCGTTCTGGCTTTTATGGCCATCGCCTCCGGCTACGTTATGTCCCCTCGGTGCCACTGCTTCGAGCATAAGGTTGGGGCGGTTCTCGGCGATTATAACGCGCTTTTGGAACACGCGCTGGCAAACGCCGGTTATCACGGCGGATTCCACCTGAATGTGTTCGCCATCGGCACCTGCGCCGCGCTTTTGGGCATTTTCATGGCCACGATAATTTGGTTTAAGAAGCTTATCGACCCGGCGAAGATATCCTCCGCGTTCGCGCCGGTGAAGAAGCTTCTCGAAAACAAGTATTACATCGACGAGATATACAACGCCACGGTCATCGCCCTTATGATGCTTTCGGCGAAGCTCCTTTATCTCTTCGATAAGTACGTAATCGACGGACTCATCGTGAACGGGGCGGCGAAGTTCTCGCTCTACGTGTCCCGAATATGGTTCCTGTTCGATAAGTACGTTATTGACGGTCTCGTCAACCTTTCCGCCGCCGTCTGCGGATTCGCGGGGAAATATCTCAGATACATTCAAACCGGCGTCACACAGCACTACGTGTTTCTCACCGTTGTCGCCGTAATCTTCGCGGGGCTGGTTGCTCTGGCGTTCAATTTCCGGGAGGTAACATGGGTTCAACCTGTTCTTGGATTCTTCCGACAATAACATTCCTGCCTTTGGCCGCGTGTCTGCTTGTAATGTTCATACCCAAAGAAAAAACCGGGGCGGTTAAGGCCGTCTCCATGGTGGCCGCGGGCATATGTCTCGCGCTGTCGATTCTCGTTTGGATAGGCTACGACAAGGGCGGCCTCCAGTTCCCCTTGGGGGCGCAGTATTTGGTGTCCTGTAAGTGGATTCCCGCCATCGGGGCCTCCTTCATCATGGGCGCCGACGGCCTCAGTGTGCCGCTCATCTTCCTGACGGCGTTGCTGACGCTGCTGGCCATGATATACTCCGCCCACGTGGATATGCGTACCAAGGAATATTACCTCATGTTCCTGCTTTTGGAAACCGGTATGTTCGGCGTGTTCACGGCTCTGGATTTCGTGCTGTTTTTCGTGTTCTGGGAGCTGTCGCTTGTCCCCATGTACTTCCTCATCGGAATATGGGGCGGCCCGCGGAAAGAATACGCCTCCATCAAGTTCTTCATCTACACTATGGTGGGAAGTATGGCCATGCTCCTCTGCATTCTGGCCCTCTACTTCGCCGGCGGCAACACTTTCAACATGATGACTCTGGCTCTGGCCAATCCCTTCGGCGGAGCGGCGGCCAGAGGTTTGGGAACCGTGGTCTTTTGGGGTATGCTCTTCGGTTTTGCCGTGAAGCTGCCCATGTGGCCCTTCCACACATGGCTCCCGGACGCCCACGTTGAGGCGCCCACCGCCGGATCCGTTATTCTGGCAGGTGTGCTTCTGAAAATGGGTTCCTACGGCTTTATGCGGGTTCTGATGCCCATGCTGCCGGAGCAGTTCGCCCGGTTCTGGGTTGTTATCGCCGTTTTGGCGGTGGTGGCCATCGTCTACGGCGCCTTCGTGGCCATGGCCCAGACGGACCTGAAGAAACTTATCGCCTATTCTTCCGTAAACCATATGGGATTCGTTACCTTGGGTTGCGCGGTGGCGGCGGCCGGTGTGCCGCTTGCGGAGGAGACAAGGGCGCTGGCTCTTAACGGCGCTCAGATGCAGTCCTTCAGCCACGGTCTCATTACCGGCGCTCTCTTCCTCCTGGTGGGCGTCATATACGACCGGACCCACACAAGGGAAATGGCGAACTTCGGCGGTCTGGGCGTGAAGATGCCCGTCTACGCCGGTATGCTTTCCTTCTGCGCTTTCGCCTCTTTGGGTCTGCCG
>JAGDDM010000212.1 GCA_017958015.1 Abditibacteriota bacterium
TATCGCGCATCTTGAGCAAGGAGAACCCATCATTATTGACAGTGAAACGGAGCTTTAGCACGAAAAAACGACCCCGCCGAAGCGGGGCCGGTAAGGTTTAATCGAATCAGCCCTTGGCCACTTTGTCGAAGACCTCGGTGATTTCCGGATCGGGTTCCTTTGTGCAAAGGCTGACGATGAAGATGGCCAGAAGTCCCACGATGAAAGCGGGGAGGAGTTCGTAGATACCCCATATTCCGCCCATGGGCTTCAGGAGGAACTTCCAAATAAACACCATGGCTCCGCCGCAGACCATACCGGCAACGGCGCCGGGGAGGTTGGCCCGTCTCCAGAACAGGGAGCAAAGCATCACCGGGCCGAAGGCGGCGCCGAAGCCCGCCCAGGCGAAGGAGATGATTCTGAAAACGGAGCTGTTGGGGTCTCTGGCGATAACCATACCCAGAATGGCGATAACGATAACGGTAAGTCTGGCGATAAGCAGAGTGTTCCGCTCGGAGATATTAATCTTGAATGTTTCCCGCACAAGGTTCTCGGAGACGCCGGAAGCGGCGGCCAGAAGCTGGGAGTCGGCGGTGGACATGGTGCTGGCCAGGATGCCCGCCAGGACGATACCGCCGGCTATCGCGGCGAGGACGCCGAAGCCGGACATATAGTGGGCAATGCTGACGATGACGGTTTCGGAGTCGCCGGCGAGGGTGATTATACCCTTGTTGGCGAGAACTCTGCCCACGATGCCGATGCCGATGGCGATTGCCATGGCGATAACGACCCAAATACTGGCCACCCGGCGGGAGAGTTTGATGTGCTTTTCGTCATCGATAGCCATAAACCGAAGAAGAATATGGGGCATACCGAAATAGCCGAAGCCCCAGGAGAGGGTGGCGAGGATAGTCAAAAATCCGTAGGGTTCCACGCCCTTTTCGCCCACGGTTGAGGTCATGGCAAGATATCCCGCCATGGATTTCGCGTTTTCCGCCACCACCTGCACGCCGCCGGCGACATGGACGGCAAAAGCGCAAACGGAGACGATGGCGATTGTCATGACGATACTCTGAATAAAGTCGGTCATGGAAGCCGCCAAAAATCCTCCGGCGGTGGTGTAGGAAATAATAACAACCGCGGAAATCATCATGGCCACGGTGTAATCAAAACCGAAGAGAGAAGAGAACAATTTGCCGCAGGCGGCGAAACCGGAAGCGGTGTAGGGAATGAAGAAGATGATGATAACCAAAGCGGCGATAAGGGTGAGAACACACTTATCGTCTTTGTACCGGCGGGAGAAGAACTGGGGAATGGTGAAAGACCCGGTTTCCGCGGTGTACCGGCGGAGTCTGCGGGCGGTGAAGAGCCAGTTGAGATAGGTTCCCACCGCGAGACCGATAACGGTCCATCCGGCTTCGGCGGTACCGGCGAGATAAGCCACGCCGGGAAGTCCCATAAGAAGCCATCCGGACATGTCGCTGGCCTCGGCGCTCATGGCCGCGACCAGGGGTCCCAAAGTCCGTCCGCCCAGATAGAAGTCGGAACTGGACTCGTTACGTTTGGCGTAGAAGAATCCCACACCGAGAACAATGAACAGGTACGCCACGATTGTGGCGGCAACGTATACCGTTGCTTGATACATTAGCTATATCCTCCTTTATTTCTTCCAAAACAGAAGTTTGCTTTTTTTCTTTTCTTCCTTCGCCGGTTCCTCGGGGGGATTCTCCACTATTTCCGCGTCCTTTATTTCCGGGCGTGTTTTTCTGAAGAGATCCGCCGCCTGCCGAAACTCCGCTTCCGTGGCGTCGCTGACGCCGGTGGCCTTGGCCTCGGTGGAAACCTCCGTCCGCTCCTTGCCGAAGGATTCCTCGGAGTTTTCGGTCATTTCGGCGGTATCCGCTTTGGGAGTTTCCTTAATCTCCGCGTCCCGAATACCGGTTTTGTTGAAAAGGTCGTTAATCTTGGACACCCTGTCGTTCCACTCCGCCCGCTTGGGCTCCGGAAGCATTTTCGTCATCTCCGTCATTTCCGAGGAGGAGAGAGCCATGGCTTCCTGGGCTCTGCCGATTATGGCGTTGGCCCGGTAGAGCATAAGGTTAAGTTCCTTCTGCCGCTCCACCAGCTCCTTCACCAAATCCGACGCCCGGTCCTCACGTCTTGTTGTATCCGCGTAGAGAGTGTCGTACATCTCCGCTTTGACTTTGAGGGCGGCGTTCTGCTTTTGGGCGTTGTTCAGTTTTTTCCGCAGGGATTCAAGCTGCTTTTGCAAACTCTGTTCGGACATATTCCTTTTTCCGTTTCGATAATACACACATTATACATTATTACCCCGTTTTTTTGCAAGTTTTCCCGCTCCTTGACAACAACTCCCGTTTGGGTTATACTTAATTTTCAAAAACATTTCGGAGGCCCGACAATGAGAGATCTTCTCGCCACACTCCGTTCCGGCCGCGTGCTCCTCGCCGACGGCGCCATCGGAACCGAACTTCAGAAAAACGGACTTGTCCCCGGCGAGTCCCCGGAACTCATGAACATCAAAAAGCCCGATGTTGTACGGTCAATCTACGCCGCCTACAAGGCCGCCGGCTGCGACACCTGCGGCACCAACACCTTCGGCGGAAACTTCTTCAAGCAACAGGAATACGGCCTTGAGGACAGAGTGGCCGAGATCTGCGAAGCCGCCGCCCGCATATCCAAAGAAGCCATGGGCGAGGACGGATTCGTCTTCGGCGTAATGGGTCCCACCGGTCAGATAGCCTTCGACGAGGGCGGAATGCTTGAGACGGAAGAATTTTACAAAGCGTACAGCGTGCAGGCCAAGGCCCTTGCCGCCGGCGGAGCGGACGCCATTCACGTTGAAACCCACATGAGCATAATCGAGGCCACCGCCGCCGTAAGAGCCGCCAAGGACAACACTAATCTGCCGGTCATCTGCACCTTCACCTACGATTTGGGCGCCAGAGGCTACCGCACCATGATGGGCGCCACCCCCGTTGACGCGTCGAGAGCCGCCCTTGAGGCCGGCGCCGACGTCATCGGCTCCAACTGCGGCAACGGCCCGGAAAACATGATTGAGATAGCGCGGATTCTCCGAACCGAGTTCCCCGACGCTTTCCTTTTCGTAAAGCCCAACGCCGGCAAGCCCCTGCTCGAAAACGGCAAGACCGTCTTCCCGGAGACTCCGGAGACGATGGCTCCCAAGATGAGGGTTTTCCTGGACGAAAACATTAACATAATCGGCGGCTGCTGCGGCACCGGCCCCGCGCACCTGGCCGCCATGGCAAAGGTAATCAAAGGATAATGGCAAGAACGTTTCATCTGGGTCTTTCCAGCTCCGCTTTCTGCTCCGTGGCGGACCCGGAGCTTATGGCAAACATCTACCCGGAGCGGAAAAAACAGCCCGCCATTCCCATGATTCCGGAAGAGAAGCCCCTCGCCACGGACTTCATCCGCAAGTCGGTGGCGGCGGTGAACGAGCAGCCCGTAATCGAGTATTTCGAGCTGTACCACTCCTTCTGCTGGGACAACGACGCGATTATAAAGGTGCTGGAGGAGGAGCCGAAGTTTAAGATTTGGTCCATCCACAGCAACTACGGCAAGTACAGCGACCCCTCCAGCCCCATACAAGAGGTTCGGGACTTCGCGCTGCGGGGTTACAGAGACGCGGCCGCCACCGCCAAAGAACTTGGGGCATCCCTCATTGTTGTCCACACCGGCGCCAACGCGGTCTACGACGTGCCCCGCTCAAAGCGGGTTGACTATGTGGTTGACACCCTGACCCGAGCCGCGGAGGAAGCGGCCAAGCAGGGCGTCATCATGGCGGTGGAGCCTCTGCCCAAGCGGGTGGAGATAGGCAACCGTCTGGATGAGGTTATGGAGATTATCGACCGCATAGACGCGGAGCACGTGGGCATGAACTTCGACACCAACCACCTGTTCCCGCCCTCCACCATTCCGGGACACATCAAAACCGCCGGAAAGATGATTAAAAACGTCCACATCTCCGACGACGACGGCGACGAGCGGCACTGGATGCCCGGCACCGGAGATATGGACTGGAAAGCGGTTCTGGACGCCCTGGACGAGCTGAACTACAAAAACCCCCTCATCTACGAAACCCGAGCGGAAGTTAAGGAGACCTACTCCGAGACAACGAAGAACGTGGCGGACAACTTTGTGAGTCTGATCGAATCCTGCGGGTATAATCATATTTAGGGATCAGGGGCCAGGGGTCAGGGGTCAGGGAATGTGTCGGCAAAGCCGACTGATTCTACCAACTCACCTTGCGATGTTTGTTTTATAATCCGTTATCAAAGACAATCCCGTTAAGTTCAGATATAATTTACGCTGCAATGCGGATTTTATAATCCGTTCGGCAGCAGCCGAACACCGCCCCTATTCCCTATTCCCTCAACAAAAAAAGCCGCCTTTCGGCGGACTTTTTTGTGTGTAAAATTACTTCTTAATTCTTCTCTTAATTCCCGCAAGAGAACCGAGTCCCATAAGGGCATACGCGGCTGTCGCCGGTTCCGGCACTTCCGTTTCCTCTTCCGGGGTGTTGAGGGCAACCGTCACTCTTCCGTAAGTGCGGGGAGTCCACTTCACATGTTCGAGAAACACCTCAACACAGCCGACTTCAAGTCCCTCGATGGAATCACCCGTATTCCACCCGGGAACAATATCCTCAGCAGTGAAAGTGTACGCGCCGTTTCCGCTCCAAGGAACCATGTAACATACAGCATTCCGAAATCCGTCATCAACATAGACAGTCAAAGCACCGTACGAGGGATCGAAGTCCCTATCGAGGAAACCCTCGAAGGTTACGGTGAAAGAATCGTTGCCGTTGTAGAGCCAGCCGCTGACGTTATCGGAATAAAAATGAAATCCGAACGAGCCGGGATCCGGGTTATAATACGAAGATTCGACAGCGAAACCGGCGGGAGCGTAATCGGTGACGAAATAATCATCGGTATAGGGAGCGTCCCATACCCAATCGGTAGCGGTGAAATCGGCGAACGCGCATGACGCCAACACCGAAACCGCGAGAATATAAACGAGTTTTTTCATTTTCGATACCCCCGTTAAAGATAGTGTGTTTATTATATCATTGTTTTTTCGCGATGTCAAAAGATTTTTCGAGGTTCAAGGGAATAGGGAATAGTGCGAAAATCGGAAAGTCGGATTATGCCCTTTTCCGTATTCCCTATAACTAAACCACTCCGACACAAAATATGTTATAATGTAATTATGGAAACATCCGACAAAGCGAAAATCGAATATCTGAAGCACGAAATAGAGCGCCGGGACAGGCTCATATCCGCCTTGGAGGCGGAGAACAAGCGGCTGGTGAAGGAATCCGGCAAGGACCTCAAGACCGACCTTTCCGTTAAAGAGATTGAGGCCATGCTCCGGCGTCTCATTGCCCGAGTGAGTATGCTCATTCGCTGCGACAAGTGTGTCTGTATGCTCCACGACAGGGAGACCGACGAGCTCTACGCCACCAAGCCCGCCTTCGGCTTCACCGACGAGCAGATAAACGCCTTCCGCCTCTCAACCGCAGAGGGTATCGGCGGCGAGTGCTTCCGCAAGGGCAAGCCAATCATCACCAACAGCGCCTCCACGGAGCGGCGGATGATTCAGCGGAACATCGACCTCATCGGCATAAAGAACTCCGTCTGCGTACCCCTCATCCTCGTGACAAAGGACGAGAACACCGGCAAGATCATCCGCAGCGAGACGCTGGGCATCATGTGGTGCTTCAACAAACGCCACGGAGAGCGGTTCACGGAGGAGGACGTGAACGTTTTGCGGCGCATGTCCGGCAACGTGGCCTCCGTCATCGCCGGCGCCCGCACCTACCGCAACGCCATCAAGCGCAAAAACGAACTGCGGAACGTGATTGAGAGCGTCAACAGCGGCCTTATTATGGTAAATGTGGGCGGAACGGTTATGCAGATAAACCGGGCGGCCCGGCATATGCTGGGCATCGGCTCCGACGTGAAAGTCCACGGCTACTACCGGGAGATAATCGACAATTCCGATGTGCGGGAAGTCATCAGAGCCGCGATCCACGGCGAGGACGAACCCCGGGAAATCGCCATCGACCGGAACGGCAGACGGCACATATACAAAACCCAGGTATCCGCAGTGCGTACCGACGAAAACGTGATAACCGGCATCGCCGTAATTCTGAACGACGTGACGGAGATACGCAACCTGGACAAGATGAAAACCTCCTTCATCTCCACCGTCTCCCACGAACTCCGCACACCGCTAACCTCCATCAAGGGTTTCATTTCCACCCTTGTGGAGTGCGGCGCCGACTTCGACCACGACACCATAATCGAGTTCTACCGCATTATCGACCTCGAGTGCGACCGGCTTATGCGCCTTGTGAGCGACCTTCTGAGCCTCACCCGAATCGAGGACGGCAGAGGGCTTGAGCTCAATCTGTCGGAGGTGGATCTGGGCGCCCTTCTGGAAAAGGTGGCGGCGGCGCAGCGAGCCTACGAGGATCGGTGCGAAATCGTCACGGACATCGACCCGAACCTGCCCAAGATCGAGGCGGACGGCGACAAGCTGGACCAAATCTTCACCAACCTGGCCGCCAACGCGGTTAAGTACTCCCCGGACGGCGGCGAAATACGCATAAAGGCCCGCAGAGAGGGAGACAACGTGGCGGTGAGCGTCATCGACCACGGCGTGGGAATGGAAGAAGAGGAACTCAAGAAGATTTTCGAGAGATTTTACCGCGTTGATTCCGACACAACAAGGACGGTGCCCGGCAGCGGAATCGGCCTTTATCTGGTCAAGAACCTTACGGACCTCCACGGCGGAATCTGCGGCGCGGAAAGCAAACCCGGCAGAGGCAGCACATTCACCGTCACCCTGCCCATACACCAAAAGGGAGAAAACAAATGAGCGAACTTATTCTCGAACTGCCCGTATCCGTATCGGATATACTCACAACTTACCTTGACCCGGGCGAGGCCCCGGACATCGCCCTGCCCGCCAGCGGCGGCGGAGCCCTGGTAGTCACCAACAAGCGGGTCTTCATCTTCGGCGAGGACGAAAGCGGCAAAGGCACCGCCGAAACCGCCCCCCTCACCGCCGTGGCCGGAGCCACCGCCAAGCCCCAGGGCATGGGCGGCGCCCTTACATTCAAACTCATCGGCGCCGGAGTGCTGTCGGAGGTGAACTACCCCGGCGAATATCTGGACAATTATAAGGAAGCGGCTGACTTCATCAACAAAGCCGCGGAGGAAAACGCCGTGAAAGGCGCGGCGGAAGGCATCTGCCCCAAGTGCGGCGCCATCGTGCCCGACGGTTCCGCCTACTGTCCCAAGTGCGGCGTTCAGATAGCGGTCATATGCTCCGTCTGCGGCAGCCCCTGCGCTCCCGACGACCTGTTCTGCCACCGCTGCGGCTCCAAAGTGGTGCCCTTCGACACAAGATGCTTCCGCTGCGGCATAAGAGTGGCCCGGAACATGGCCTTCTGCCCGGAATGCGGCGCCCCCATCGGAAACAAGTGCCCCAACTGCGGCAGCCGCTTCGAGGCCGGCTGGAAAGTCTGCCCGGTCTGCGGCAGACGACCCGCCGACGGCGTGGCGCAGCCCACAAAGTTTAAGGAAGCCCCGGCGGCCCGGTCCTCCTCCGCTTCCCCGGACGGCGAAAGCCACAACGCCAAGGGCATGGAGCTGTTCAACAATGAGGACGTTGACGGCGCCATCGCCGAGTTCGCCCTCGCCTGTCAGGCGGACCCCACCAACACCGCCTACCTCTGCAACTACGCCGTGGCCCTTGACGAGGCGGAGAGATACGACGAGTCGGAGAAGGTCTACGAAAAAGTCCTCTCCATCGACCCCGAGGACCCCTGCGCCCTGCTGAACCTGGGCTACATCAAGAACGAAAACGGCGACGGCGACACAGCCAAAGCCATGTGGCGGAAGATTCTGGAAGTTGCCCCCGACAGCGACGAGGCCACCGACGCGCGGGACGCTCTGGACCACGCAGCCAATGTGTAAACAACCGTAAAATACATAAGAAAGGAGGTCGCGATGGAGCACATTCCTCAGGAACTGCTGGACATTATAAAAGGCGGCGAGAAAATCACCGTTGAGTTTAAGTCGGCGAAAAACGGACTGCCCAAGAATATCTACGAAACCGTTTGCTCTTTTTGCAATCGGGACGGCGGCCACATCTTCCTCGGCGTCAACGACAACGGCGTCGTTGTGGACGTGGACGAAAGCAAAATCGACGGAATGAAGAAAAACTTCGTGACCTCCGTCAATAACGGAAACAAGATATATCCCCCGCTTTATCTCGTGCCGATTGAGTACGAAGCGGAGGGCAAGCGTGTTCTGTATATCCGCGTACCGGTTCTGCAGGACGTCTGCCGCCTGAACGGGCGCATATTCGACCGCGTCAACGACTCCGACATAGACATAACGAACCACACCGACGAGGTCTACCGGCTCTACGCCCGCAAGAACGGGAGCTATTTCGTGAACAGAGTCACCGGCTTCGGCGTGGACGCTCTCCGGGCGGATGTCATTCAACGGGCGAGGAACATGACCCACTTCCGGGGCGGCGACCACCCCTGGCGGTCCATGTCCGATGAGGATCTCCTGCGGAGCGCGGGACTGATTCTCACCGATGACCGCACCGGACGGGAAGGCGTCACACTGGCGGGCATACTACTCTTCGGCAAGGACAACACTATCATGTCCGTTCTGCCCCAGCACAAAACCGACGCCATATACAGAGTGCGCAACCTCGACCGCTACGACGACCGGGACGTCATAATCACCAATCTCATCGAAAGCTACGA
>JAGDDM010000028.1 GCA_017958015.1 Abditibacteriota bacterium
GAAAGCGGCGAGAAAGTTATCGTTATCGACGACCTTTCCGCGGGACACAAGGGCGCCGTAAGCGGAGCGGAACTTGTTGTGGGAGACTTCGGCGACAAGGACCTTATGAGAAATATCATAAAGTCCAACGACGTGGAAGCGGTATTCCACTTCGCCGCCTTCGCCTCCGTTGACGAATCGGTCAGAGACCCCAAGAAGTATTATTTCAACAATATAGCAAACTCCCTCTCCATGCTTGAGGTTATGGTGGAGACGGGTGTGGATAAGATGGTGTTTTCCTCTTCCGCCGCCACCTTCGGCGAGCCGAAGATCGTCCCCATTCCGGAGGACCATCCCAAGGATCCCACCAACCCCTACGGCAGAAGCAAACTTCAGCTGGAGGAGATTCTCAAAGAATACGAGCGGGCCTACGGTCTGCGCTCGATTTCCCTGCGTTATTTCAACGCTTCCGGCGCCTCTCCCGACGGCAAAATCGGTGAGGACCACCGCCCGGAACATCACATTATTCCTCTCGTTCTCGACGTGGCTCGGGGCAAACGGGACAAGTTCTTCATCTTCGGCACCGATTGGCCCACAAGGGACAACACCTGCGTAAGAGACTATGTCCACGTAAGCGATTTGGCTCAGGCCCACACTCTGGCTCTGGACGCCCTCAGAGACGGCCACGCCACCGATGTTTACAACCTGGGCAACGGTGAGGGATACACGGTTAAGGAGCTTATAGCCGCCGCCTCCGAGGTGACCGGCAAAGACATCACCGCCGTTCCCGCTCCGAGAAGAGCGGGAGACCCCGCGGTTCTGGTTGCCGGTTCCGAGAAGATTAAGAAAGACCTCGGTTGGAAACCGGAATACCCCGAACTTGAGGTTATCCTCAAGACCGCATGGAATTGGCATACGAATAATCCCAACGGATTTGATGATTGAATTATATGAGGGAATAGGGAATAGTCCCAACTTTGCAATGTGAGTTGGTAGAATCCGTCGGCTTTGCCGACACATTCCCTGACCCCTGACACCTGACCCCCGATCCCTAAAAAACGGAGTTTTTAACATGTCCGAATACCTTCCCATATACAGACACAGCACGGCCCACGTTATGGCCCACGCGGTAAAAAACCTCTTTCCCGAGGCTAAAATAACCATCGGTCCCGCCATCGAGGACGGTTTCTACTACGATTTCGACGTGGAGAAGCCCTTCACCCCCGAGGACCTGGAAAAGATTGAAGCCGAGATGAAGAAAATCATCAAGGCCAAGAGTCCCTTCGTCCGCAAGGAAGTCTCCAAGGATGAGGCGAGAGTTATCTTCAAGGATGAGCCCTACAAGCTGGAGATTCTTGAGGAGCTGCCCGACGGCGAGACAATTTCCGTCTACGAAGAGGGCGACTTCGTTGACCTCTGCAGAGGACCCCACGTCGATACCACCGGCAGACTGGGCGCTTTCAAACTTCTCCGCACCTCCGGCGCATATTGGCGCGGCAGCGAGAAGAACAGAATGCTCCAGCGCATCTACGGCACCGCTTTCGAGAAGAAGTCGGAACTTAACGACTATCTGGCTCTCATGGCCGAGGCGGAAAAGCGGGACCACCGGAAGCTGGGCAAAGAGCTCGACCTCTTCTCCATTCAGGAAGAAGCGGGTCCCGGCCTCGTTTTCTGGCACCCCAAGGGCGCTCTCATCCGCAAGATTATCGAGGACTACTGGCGGAACGAGCATCTGGCGGATGACTACGATTTGCTCTACACGCCTCACATAGCGAGAAAGCAGCTGTGGGCCACCAGCGGACACCTTGATTTCTTCGCCGAAAACATCTTCAAGCCCATGGAAGTGGAGGGCGACGAATATCTCATCAAGCCCATGAACTGCCCCTTCCATCTGCTTATCTATAAGTCCGATATCCGCAGTTACAGAGATTTCCCCTTCCGCTGGGCGGAGCTGGGTACCGTTTACCGCTATGAGCGCTCCGGCGCCCTCCACGGTCTCATGAGAGTCCGGGGATTTACCCAGGACGACGCCCACATTCTCTGCCGCAGAGACCAGCTGGACTATGAGACCACCCACGTAATGGAGTTCATCCTGAAGATTCTCCGCCGGTTCGGTTTCAAGGAGTTCAAGGTTTACCTCTCCACCAGACCCGAAAAGTACGTGGGCGAGGACGCGGTTTGGGAACAGGCCACGGAAGCCCTTAAGACCGCTCTCAGCAACGTCGGTCTCGACTACGACATCGACGAGGGCGGCGGCGCCTTCTACGGCCCCAAGATCGACGTTAAGATTAAGGACGCCATCGGCAGACTGTGGCAGTGCTCCACCATTCAGGTTGACTTCAACGAGCCGGAGCGGTTCGACATCACCTACGTGGGTTCGGACAACAAGCCCCACAGACCCATCATGATTCACAGAGCCCTCTTCGGTTCCATGGAGCGGTTCTTCGGTGTGCTTATCGAGCACTATGCCGGCGCTTTCCCGCTTTGGCTCTCTCCCAAGCAGGTTATCCTCTTGCCGATTGCCGACAGACACCACGACTACGCCAAGGAAGTGGCGGCGAAGCTGAAGGCCGAGGGATTCAGAGTGGCCGTGGACGACCGCAGCGAAAAGACCGGCTTCAAGATTCGCGAAGCCCAGCTGCAGAAGATTCCCTACATGCTGGTTATCGGCGACAAAGAGGCGGAGACCGGCGAGTTCGCCATCCGCAGCAGAGCCGAGGGCGATATGGGAACCATGACCCTTGACGATTTCATCGCTTCCATGAAGGAAGAGCTGAAAAAATAAAAGAAATATTTGACGCCCCTTGACAGAGGTAGTACTTTCCGGTATAATTTGCTGTGATGTGCCGCCTTTTCGCGTCACAATAACATAACGAGGTGAATCGCTATACTCAAGGAGAAAGAACTTCGGGTGAACGAGCGTATCCGAGCCCGAGAAATACGACTCATAGACGAAAACGGAGCCCAGGCGGGTATCCTCTCGTCTCGTGACGCCATTAAATACGCAAAGGAACGAAATCTCGACTTGATCGAGGTCGCTCCCAACGCCAATCCTCCGGTTTGCCGAGTTATGGACTACGGCAAATACAAGTACGAGCAGTCGAAGAAAGAACGCGATTCCCAAAAGAAACAGCGCCAATCCGAGCTCAAGGCCATAAGAATGCGCCCCGGCATCGACGAACACGACTGGCAGTTTAAGTACAGAAACGTGGTGAAGTTCTTAAAGAGCGGAAACAAGGTTAAAGTCACCGTTATCTTCCGCAGCAGAGAGTTCACCCACCCCGAGTTCGCCAAGGACGCCCTGCAGAGAATGGGCAACGGCGCCAAGGAAGAGGGCGTTGGAGTTATCGAAAAGGCTCCCGCCATGGAAGGCAGAATGATGACAATGATTCTGGCGCCTTCCGACAACAAGTAGTTTATAATTTCACAACGTGCCTCGCTCCGTACCCCCTTACGGAATGAGGCGGATAGAGAGGTATATCGTGCCCAAGCTTAAAACAAGCAAAACGGCGATGAAGCGGTTTGAGTCTACCGGAACCGGTAAGATCAGACGCGGCAACACCGGAATGAACCACCTCAAGATGGCCAAGTGCGCCGCCGCCAAGCGGAGACTTTCCATGAAGAGCAGCGTATCCAAGGGCGAAGCCAAGGTTATACGCAAGATGGTTCCCAACGTTTGATTATCATCAACAATTACAGTTAACGGAAAAAGAGGTTAAACAATGCCCAGAGTTAAACGCGGTACAATGGTGCACAAGCGCCACGCGAAAATACTTAAAGCGGCCAGCGGATATTGGGGAGGCAAAAGCAGACTCTTCAAGACCGCCAAGGAACAGGTTGCCAAGTCCGGCAACTACGCGTACAGAGACAGAAGAAACCGCAAGCGCGATTTCAGAAGACTGTGGATCACGCGCATAAGCGCCGCCTGCAGAGCCAACGACTTTACCTACGGCAGATTTATCGAAGCGCTCACCAAAAGCGGAATAGATCTCGACCGGAAGGTTTTGGCGGCTATGGCCATCGATGACGCGGAAGGATTTGCCGCTCTCGTTGAGAAGGCCAAAGCGGCTCTCGCGTAAGTACAAAATCAAAAAATAAAACGGCGTTACCCGCTTTTGGTATCGACACTTAATTTAGGGGGTGTCGATGGGGCGGGAACGTCGTTTTTTTATTTAACGGGACGGTCATATGAACGAATTTGAAGACATAAAAGCATTGGAAGAAGAAGCTAAAAAGCTTATCGAGTCCGCCAAGGAGTCCTCGGAACTTGACGCCATAGACACCAAGTTTCTGGGCCGCAAGGGCGAGCTTACCCTGCAGCTTCGGAAGATAGGCTCTCTGGAGCCGGAAAAACGCAAGGATTTCGGCGCGGCGGTGAACGCCGCAAAGAATATGCTGGCGGGCCAGCTGGCCGACTTCAAGCGCCGCTTCGCGGAGAAGGAAAAGGAACTGAGGCTCAAGAAAGAGACGTTGGACGTTACGGTTCCGGGCAGATTTTACGTGCCCGGCACTCCCCATGTCCTGATGGAGACCTTTGACGACATAAAGAAAATCTTCATCGGTTTGGGTTACGAGATTTTCGACAGCCCGGAGGTGGAGGAGTACAAGTACAACTTCGCCGCCCTCAACTACCCCGAGGAGCACCCGGCCATCGACGAGCAGATGTCCTTCTACATCGACAAGGAGCACCTGCTTCGGACCCACACCACCGCCTATCAGCACAGAGTTATGCTGGGTCGCAAGCCTCCCATGAAGGTTTGCACCACCGGTAAGTGCTACCGGGTTGACGCCGTTGACGCCACCCACGGCCACACTTTCCACCAGGTGGACTGCTTCGCCATCGACAAGGGCATCACTTTCTCCGACCTCAAGGGAACTCTTCTCCACTTCGCCAAGAGTATGCTGGGACAGCACGTGGAGACCAGATTCCGCCCGGACTTCTTCCCCTTCGTTGAGCCGGGAGCGGAAGTTGCGGTTACATGCACCATCTGCGGCGGCAAGGGCTGCAACGTCTGCAAGGGCAGCGGCTGGCTGGAGCTGGGCGGCGCCGGCATGATTCACCCCAACATTCTCCGGGGCGCCGGCATCGACCCGGAAGTTTACAGCGGATTCGCCTTCGGCTTCGGCATCGAGCGGATTCACATGCTTCTCCATAACGTGAACGACCTGCGTATGTTCATGGACAACGACCTGAGATTCCTGAGGCAGAGATAATGAAACTTTCCGTAAACCATCTTAAAAACTACGTTGACATAAATATTCCCGTTAAGGAGCTGGCGGACAAGCTCACCATGACCGGTTTGGAAGTGGAGGAGATTAAGGATGCTCCCAAGGCTTTCTTCACCGCCCAGGGCGGAGCCGGCGTCGCCGACGACACAATCTTCGACGTGAAAGTCACCCCCAACAGAGGCGACTGGCTCTCCCTCATCGGTGTGGCCCGGGAAGTGGCTCCCATCTGCGGCACCGAAGTGAAGATTCCCGCCGCGGAAGTTAAGGGCCCCGGCGCTCCCACCTCCGACTCCGTGAAGATTACCGTCACCGACAGCGATCTTTGCAAACGCTACGTGGGTGTGGCGGTCCGCAACGTAAAGATAGGTCCCTCCCCCGACTGGATGAAGGATGTTCTCGTTGCCGCCGGTATGCGGCCCATCAACAACATCGTTGACATCACCAACTACGTCATGCTTGAGCTGGGTCAGCCCCTCCACGCCTTCGACATGGATCTCATCGACGGCAAGGAAGTCATCGTTCGGGTGGCAAAGGACGGCGAGAAGATTAAGACCCTGGACGGCGAGGACAGAGAACTCACCTCTCAAAACCTGGTTATCGCCGACTCTCACAAGCCCGTGGCGGTGGCCGGTGTTATGGGCGGTTTCGACAGCGAAATCGGCGACAACGTGAAGAACGTTCTCATCGAGTCCGCCAACTTCGACGCTGTTTCCGTCCGCAGAACCTCCAAGAGACTGGGCCTTTCCACGGAGGCCTCTTTCCGTTACGAGAGAGGCGTTGACGTGAACATCGCCGGTCTCGCCGCCGCCAGAGCCGCCGAACTTATGGCGGAGTACGCCGGCGGAGAAGTGGCCTGTGAGGCCATCGATGTCTACCCCAACAAGGTTGAGCCCATCGTTATAAACGCGAGAGTGGCGAGAATCAACGGTATGCTGGGCACCGACTTCGGCGGCGAGGAAATGGCCAAGTATTTGGAGAGCCTTGATATTAAGACCACCGTTAAGGGCGACATGCTTGAGTGTGTTATCCCAACCTTCAGAGTGGATATCGTAAAGGAAATCGACCTGGTGGAAGAAGTGGGCAGAATGTTCGGTTACGACAACCTTGAGCCCACGCTTCCCGCCTCCTCCTCCGGCGGCAAGGACACCGCGGCCGGTGTTCTCCGGGACAAGATAAGACGAATCCTCGTTTCCTCCGCTTTGCAGGAAGTGCTCACCCACAGCCTTGTGTCCTCGAAAATAGCCGAACTTACCGATATGACGGACACCATGCTGAAGATTAAGAACCCCATGAACGAGGACCTGGACGTAATGCGCAGCAGCATTATGCCCAACCTCATGGGCATCGCCGCCCGGAATCAGGCTCTCGGTATAAACGACGTGTTCGTTTTCGAGACCGGCAAGGTCTATTGGGACAAACCGGACAAGGGCATCGGCGAAAACCTTTCCGCGGCCGGCTTGATGCTTGGAAACATGTGGAACAACGGCTGGGGCATCAACACCTCCGCCGCGGACGCCGACTTCTTTATGTGCAAGGGCCTCACGGAGAACCTCTTCGCGGATTTGGGCATAAAGAACGTTAAGTATATCGCCGCCAAGGCTCCCGCCTACCATCCCACCAGATGCGCCGCTATCTACGTGGGCGACGTGAAGCTGGGCGTTGTGGGCGAAGTTGCTCCCGACACATGCAGGTTCTTCGACGTAAGCGGCAGACCCTGCGCCTTCGAGCTGGACTTCGACGCGATTCGGAGCGTGACGCCGGAGATTATCCGCCACAGCGAACTCTCCAGATACCCCGGCAGTTACAGACACATCGCCGTGGTGGCGGAGGAGAAGTACAAAGTGGGCGAGATTCTGGCCGCCATCAACGCCGTGAACGAGGAGCTCGTGGAAAGCGTCAAGTTCATCGACATCTACCGGGGCGTGCCCATTGAGTCCGGCAAGAAGAGCGTCACCTTCGCCTTCGTGTTCCGCTCCCTGAAGGGAACGCTGAAGGACGAGGAAGTGAACGCCGCCTTGGAAAACATTAAAGCCGAACTGGTGAAGCGGTTCGACTGCACATTCAGAGGATAATTCTCGGGTTTCGGGTTTTAGGGGTTAGCAAACCGCCGACGAGCGGGTACTAATCCCTATTTCCTGTTCCCCCTACGGAAAGCCATGAAAATCTTTAGGGACAAATATTTCATCGCCGCGATGTTTGTATTCGCCCTTGCCCTCGTTTTGCGCCTTGTGGGCATAAAGTGGGGGCTGCCTGATATGTACCGATCCTACGATACGTACCACCCGGACGAGGCGTTCCTTTTGGTGCCGTCCCACGCCATGGCTTTCAAACACACCCTTTTGCCCCACTACTACGACTATCCGTCCCTGTATATGTATGTCGGGGCATTGTCGCTAAAAATATGTTCTCTGTTCGGACCCCTTACAATTCGGACGGAATATCTTATTCTGCGACTTTCGGCGGCGCTTTTCGGCGCGGCGGCGGTTCTCGCGGTGTATTTCGCGGGGGCGCGGATAAGCGGGTCGAAAAAGTTCGCTCTGCTCGCCTCGTTCCTCCTTGCGGTCACCCCTTTCCACGTTCAGTATTCCCACTACGCCAGCGTCCATGTGCCCCAGACTCTCTTCTCCGCCCTTGTTCTCCTTTGGGCGGCGCGGATTATGTCCGAGCCCACCCGCCGAAACCATGTAATCGGCGGAATCATGGTGGGCCTCGCGGCGGGGACCTGCTACAACGCGGCGTCGAGTTGCGTGGCGATAATCACCGCTTGGTTTTTGACGGAAAACCGGAAATTTAAGGACCTTTTCGCTTCGGCGGCAGCCGCCGTCTGCGCCTTTTTCGTCGTAACTCCGGGTCCTCTTTTCGAGCCCATGAAGTTCGCCGGATTCATGAGTTTTCAGGTGAAGCACGCCATGTACGGCCACTCCATAGTGTTCACCGGCTACCGGGGCTACGAGTACAACTTCACCGCGGCTCTTTTCTACGGCATCGGCGCGGTTTTGCTGACCCTGTCAATCATCGGCATTCTCATGACCTTTGTTCGGCGGGACAAAAACATATACCCGGCGGCGGTTTTTTCCCTGATTTATTACCTCGCCTCCGCCAACTCCAAAGTCCTCTGTGTGCGGTATTTCCTTTTGGTCTATCCCGCGCTGGCGATTTGCGCCGCCTACGGCATTTGGGCGGTGTATAAGGCGCTGAAACCGAAACCCCTGCGGTTTGCCTGGGGCGCTCTCTGTCTCTGCGGCGCGGTCTGGACCTGTTTCTACGTCTGCGCCCTCAACAACCTCTTTTGCAAAGAACCCACGGAGAAGTCCGCGTCGGATTACATCTACCGGAACATTCCCGCCGGCACGGAACTTGCCATGCCGTACCCGTGGAGCTACTACCCGGTGTTCTCAAACGGTTTTCGCGGGGAGAAATCGGACTTTGTCACCGTAACTCCCAGACCCGTCGAGTACACCTTTAAGTACCTTTGGAGTTTCGACTACTTCCCCAAGGACCCGGAGTGGGACGAGATTATTCTTGCCCGAGCCGATGCCCCCATGTACGCCGTCTTTTCCGACTACGACACGATTGACCCTCTGAGACTGCGAAACAACAAACGCTGTCCGGCGGGCTGGCGGAAGACGGTGGAGCACCGTTGCGCGGAACTGGACGCCCTGAAAGAGAATTACGTCCTCATGAAAGAGTTTAAGCATAAACTGGACTTCGCGGGGGTTGAGGTCTTCGACATAAAGAACCTGCCCCACGACATGAAATACCCCGACAGCGAGATTTCGATATACAGGCACAGATAATGATAAAACGATACAGACACGGCATATGCCTCGGAGCGATATTTCTTCTGGGGCTGCTTCTGCGGCTCTGGGGGATTCGCTGGGGGCTGCCCTGCCCGGAACATACCCTTTCTCTGCATCCGGACGAGTTCCTCACCGTGGGCTGCGCGGCGGAGGTGGCCTTCACCGACAAGATTGCGCCGGGGTTCTACAACTACCCCTCTCTGTTTATTTACCTCGGCTCCGCGACCTTGTCGGTAATGAACATGCTGGCGGATCCCACCGTGGCGGATTGGCACTTCGCCATGCGGCTCATTTCCGCCATCGCCGGTTCTCTGGCGGTACTCGCCACCTATTTCGCCGCCAAGAACATTTTCGGCTGCCGGGGCATGTCCCTGTTCGCGGCGGCGGCTCTGGCGGTTGCGCCTCTCCACGTGCAGCACTCCCACTTCGCCACGGTGGACGTGTTCTCCACTCTGCCGGTGGCGCTGGCTCTGCTTTTTGCCGGTAAGGTGCTCCATGAGGGAGGGCGGAAGAATATTGCCCTCGCGGGAATTATGACCGGTCTGGCCGCCGGAACCCGCTACAACGCCTGTTTCGTGATTTTCGCGGTGATTGCCGCCTGGCTTATGTCGCCGGAGCGGAAGCTTCGTAATCTTCTGCTGTGCTTCGCCGCGGCGGCGGTTGCTTTCGTTGTTACCACTCCCGGCTGCCTTTTGGACAGTCACAAGTTTTTCTCCGATTTGGCCTACGAGTCCGCCCATTCCGCCGACGGCCACGATTTGGTCTTCGCCGGCCTCAACGGTTTTGTGTACAACTTCGCCCACTCACTGAAATACGGCCTCGGCTCTTTTCTGCTGGGCATGTGGATAGTGGGACTCATCGCCGCGGCGCTCCTTAAGGAGAAGCCCGCCGCCATGCTGTGGTCCTTCCCGGCGCTTTACTACATCGCCTTGTCCGCCTCCCGGATAATGTTCGCCCGGTACATGCTGGTTCTCTTCCCGGCGGCGGCGGTTGTTGTGGGCTACCTGTCTTGGGGCGTGGCGCGGGCCCTGAAGGGCAAGGGCCGGGACATGTGGCTCATCGCCGTTGTGGGCGGCATGTGGCTCACTCTCACCTACACCGTGGGTCTCAACAACCTTTTCTGCTACCCCTCGCCCCAGATGACCTCGGCGAAGTACATCGGGGAACACGTGAAAAAGGGCGAGTCCGTGGCTTTCTTCGAGCCTTTGTGGTTTTACTCCCCGGCTCTCCACCCGGAAATCGGCGGAACTCCCGATGACAGGACGGCGGTGACGAAATCTCTGCCCTACGACGTGACGATTTTGTCTCAAAACCGCGGGGCGCTGAAGGGCGTCGGCAGACCGAAATACGTTGTGGAGTCCGACTACGAGACGGCGGACGCGGAGCGTCTCAGGGGCAAAAAAATACGGCCCAAGGACCGGAAAAAGGTTGACGCCGTAAACGGCGACATAGCCGATTTGAAAAAGAATTACCGTTCGGTTAAAATTTTCATGAACGAACTGGACATTATGGGCGTGAAACTCTTCGACGCGCGGCACCTGCCCCACGACATGCGTTACGCCGCCCCGAGGATAACCCTTTACGAGGCGAAAAAATGAAACGGGCTTTGGGCGAATACATCGACTATCTCATTTTCGAGCGGGACGTGTCCCGGAACACTTTGGACGCCTACACCCGGGACCTTGAGGATTTCGCCGCCTTCGCCGGAGACATAAAGCCCGGGGAGATAGACTCCCGCCTCATGACCTCCTACGCGGAGCATCTGTCGGAAATGAACTACGCCCGGTCCACGGAGATGCGGAAACTCACCTCCGTCCGGGGCTTCGTGAAGCACCTCTGCTTCAAGGGAATCCTCAAAACCGACCCCACGACGGTGACCGCCGGGAAGAAGCGGGAGCGGAAACTGCCGAAAGTTTTGGCTCTCCATGAGACGGAGGCTCTCCTGAACGCTCCGGACATAACGAGCCCCAAGGGACTGCGGGACCGCGCCATGCTGGAGCTGATGTACGCCTGCGGTCTGCGGGTGTCGGAGCTTGTGAACCTCAGGCGGAGCGAGATCGACCTCAAAGAGCTGTCCCTGAAGGTCACCGGCAAGGGCGACAAACAGCGGTTCGTGCCGGTGGGGGAGGTGGCGGCCTACTTCGTCACCGTCTACATCGAGAAGGCCCGGCCGAAGTCCGATTCGGAATATCTTTTCCTCACGAGCCGGGGCGGTCCCATGACCCGGATGGCCTTTTGGAAAAAGGTGAAGAAATACGCGGCGGCGGCGGGCATAACGAAGCCGGTGAGCCCCCACGTTTTGCGCCACTCATTCGCCACGGACATTTTGGAGCGGGGCGGCGACCTGCGGAGCGTGCAGGAACTTCTCGGCCACGCCGCCATATCCACAACACAGATTTACACCCACGTCGGCAGGGAACACCTGCGGGAGGTTTACAAAACCGCCCATCCGAGGGGTTAAAAATTACTTATATAGGAGTATCTAAATGAAGAACACCGATCTTTGCAGGAAAACAATCCTGGACCTGATTCCCTACGTTCCGGGCAAGCCCATCGAGGAAGTCAAGCGGGAGCTGGGCATCGACGACATCATCAAGCTGGCTTCCAACGAGAACCCGCTGGGTCCCTCTCCCAAGGCTCTGGCGGCCATGAAGGACGCCCTTGACAACATCGCCCTCTACCCGGAAGGCAGCTGCCACGACCTCAGAAACGAGTTGGCGAAGTTCCTGGGCGTGGGCACCGACAATCTCATCTTCGGTTGCGGCGCCGACGAGATTATCCACTTCTTGGGCATAGCCTTCCTCGAGGACGGCGACGAGATTATTCAGGGCTACCCCAGTTTTATGCAGTACAAGGCGGCCTCCACCCTCATGGGCTGCAAGACCCACCTTGTTCCCCTGAATGACAAGTGGGAGCACGACATCGACGCCATGCTGGAGAAGGTGAACGACAAGACAAAGCTCTTCTTCGTCACCAATCCCAACAACCCCACGGGAACCCTCCTTGACAGTTCCGTGATAGAGAAGGTTCTGAAGGCTCTGCCGGAGCGTTGTATTCTCGTTCTGGACGAAGCCTACTTCGAGTTCGCCGACGACCCCGGCTACACAAAGTCAATCGAGTGGGTCAAAGAGGACAAGAACGTTTTCGTTATGCGCACCTTCTCCAAGGTTTACGCCCTGGCGGGCATCAGAGTGGGCTACGGCATCGCGTCCAAGCGCATTATCGACCTCATCGAGCGGGTAAGAGGACCCTTCAACGTGAACTCCGTGGCTCAGGTCGGCGCCGTGGCGTCTCTCCGTGACCCGGAACAGCTCCGGCGCAGTCGGGAGCAGATCGCCCGCTCCAAGGCCTACATCTACAAGGCTCTGGAGGAAATGGGCATCGAGTACACTCCCACCCAGGCCAACTTTATCTGGATTAACGTGAAGAAGAACTGCCGGGAAGTGTTCCGAGATTTGATGAAGCTGGGCGTCATCGTCCGCACCGGCGACATCTTCGGCCACCCCACATATCTCCGGGTGACCTTCGGCACCGACGAGCAGAACGAGCGGTTCATCAAGAGCCTCAAGGAAGTTCTCAAGTAAACAAATGTCCGGCTATCTTTTCGACAACGTTGTCATAATAGGCGTGGGCTTTGTGGGCGGTTCCATGGGACTTGCCCTGAAGCGCAGAGACCTGGCCCGGAAAGTGCGGGGAATCGGTCCCAACCGGGAGGGCCTTGAGCGCGCCATGGCTGTGGGCGCCATCGACTCCTACACCCTCGACCTGAAGGGCGGAGTCGTCACCGCCGACCTTGTTATCGTGGCCACCCCCGTGGGTATGATCGTGCCGGTGGTGGACACCATCGCGCCGTTTTTGAAGCGGGGCGCCGTGGTTACGGACATGGGCAGCGTCAAGTCGGAGATAGCCAAGAAATGCGACGAAATCATGCGGGAAGGCACCTACTTTGTGGGGGGCCACCCCATGATTAAGTCGGACAAAACCGGCGCCGAGTCCGCCTCCGCAAACGCCTTCTTGCGGGCCAGGTACATCATCACTCCCACGCTCCACACCGCCATATCCGCCCTCACCTCCGTTACCGCATTGGTGGAATCATTGGGCGCCTCCTGCGAGCTTATGGACCCGGATGAGCACGACAGAACCGTGGCCATCGCCGGGCACCTGCCCCACGTTATGTCCGCCGCGCTCCTCCACACCTTCGGCGTAAGCAGCATCAATCTGCCCAAGCTGCCGGAGATGACCGCCGCCTCCTTCGACGACATGACAAGGGCGTCGGAGAGTTCCGCGGAGTATCAGCGGGATATATGCCTCACCAACAGCGCGGCTCTCACGGCGGTTATCGACGACTGTATAGGCAACATGGAGCGGCTGAAGGATATGATTGCCCGGGAGGACGGCAAGGGACTGCGGGAGTTTTTCGACAGAGCCCGCCAAATCCGCCGGGAATCGGAAGAAAGAAAACCCCGATGACGCGCACCCGTCGGCGGATACTGAAACGGTACGCGTATTTCCTCGCCGGACTGCTGGTTCTGGCTTTCGGCGTGGCCTTTTCCATCAAAGCCTATCTCGGCACTTCGCCGGTGTCCGCGCCGCCATACGTCGTGAGCGAGTTCACCCCCATTACCGTGGGGTGCGCCACCATCATAATGCACCTTTTGTTCATCGCCGGACAGTGGTTGCTTCTGGGGAAAAGGTATAAGTATTTTCAGCTGATGCAGCTGCCGGTGGCGTTCGCCTTCGGGTATATGACCGACCTCGCCATGTGGACCGTGAGGGGGCTGGAACCCTCCAACTATCTGTGGCAGTGGGTGTTCTGCCTTATCGGCGTGCTCCTTGTGGGCATAGGCGTGGCCATGGAAGTTATCGCCAACGTGGTGGTGCTGGCGGGA
>JAGDDM010000029.1 GCA_017958015.1 Abditibacteriota bacterium
CCCGACCACAGAGACGGCACCGGCACGGTTACACCCAATGCGGCGAGTGTTACATGCAACATCACCATGACCGCCGTATGCGAAATCTCCGGCAAGGTCACCGACGGCTACGGCCCGGTAAGCGGCGCCCAAATCGACGTGGGCGGCAGCTTGAAAGCCACCGCTGACTGAAAAGGCGATAACAGCTTCAACGTGGACAAGTCCGAAACCGCCATGACTCTCACCGCCAAGGCGGATGACCACAGAGACGGCACAGCGAGCGCGACGCCTAACGCCGGAAGCGTTACATGCGACATCACCCTCACCGCCACCTGCGTGGTTAAGGGTACGGTCACCTCCGCCCTTGACGGAGAGCCCGTTGCGGGCGCCCTTGTCACCGTGGGCGGCGAAACCGACACCACCGACGAATACGGCGGTTACAGAATCACCGCGGACAGAGCTCCCGGTGCGGAGATAAACGTCACCGCCGAGGGCTACGCTCCCTACAGTGGCACCGTGTTCACCGACGACACGGGCGTGATGAAGGACGTGGTTCTGGAGCCCGCCGGCACGGTTATCACCGACGCGGAAGAACTCAAGGCCGCGGAAGTGGGCGAATACGTTGACGTTGTGTTCGACGCCAAGGCCATGAACGGCAGCTTCGACTTCAACGACGGCTCCGTCTACATAGAGGCGGGACTGTTTACCGGCTACAAGGTTATTATTCCCGACGGAGTTCTGACGGTTAAGGGCGACGTCTTCACCTTCAGAGGACAGGTGGAATCCGACGGAGACGGCAAGTACGTCAGAGCCACCTCGATTAAACCCGTATCCACCGGCAACCCGGTGCGGACTCTGGGTATGACAAACCACATACTCACCTCCAACGCCCTCGTAAGAGTTTGGGGCAGAGCGGCGAGCGTCGGCGAAGGTTCCTTCATCCTGAGCAACGCCTACGGCGACATCACCGTGAAGATTGAGGCGGCGGACGCTCCCGACGAAGGTAACTTCGCGGTGGTCACCGGCATCGCCGGACCGAACGGCATCAGAGCCATAGAGATAATCAACTGACGAACGGTTGAATACGTAATCGGCTCCCGAAAGGGAGCCGATTTTTTGCGCGATTTTTCCGGTTGGGTTATAATAGAATTGTTTACTTCCCGTTGTGAGGTCGTCAAAACATCATGAAAAAAATCCTTTTCCTCATCATTATTATCCTCATCTCAACAATATGCCACGCCCGGGACGCCTTTTTCCCCGTTACTTTCTGGTGCTCCCCGGCGGATTTCACGGAAGAGCGGTTCGCCGAGATGGCGGAGTGCGGCATAAACGTTGTCTATTGCCAAACTTTGGGGCAGAAAGAGACTCTGGATCTCTGCGCCAGGCACAACATGAAAGTCATCGTCACGGACCCGAGGATATTCGCGAAAGACGCCTCCGATCCGGACTTTGAGGAAAATCTGCGCTCCGTGGTAAAGGACTACGGCAGCCACCCGGCGCTGTGGGGCTATCTGGTTAAAGACGAGCCCTACAACGACTCCTTCGACAAGATTGCCGCCGTCACAAAGTGTCTTCACCGTCTGGACAAAAAGCACCCGGCCCACACAAACCTCTACGGCGACGACCCTCGCTGGAACGGCTCCCACAAGGACTACGTGGAGGAATACTGCCGCAAAGCCCGGCCCCGGGTCGTCAGCTGCGATCTCTACCCCTTCACCGCGGACCCGGCGGGTGACAGAATCGACTTTTGGTTCGACAACCTGGCGACATTTAGGGATGTTTCTCTCCGTTATAACATCCCCTTCGGCATCGTCGTTCAGGCAACCCGGCACCGCTGGTACGATATTCCGGCGTGGAATTTTCGGGAAGCGGGTGAGGGTGAGCTTCGGTGGCAGGTGTACACCGCTCTGGCCTACGGCGCCAAGGGTTTGGGGTATTTCACCTACTACACCCCCGGTGAAAATCGTTGGACGGAGTACGGAGAGGGCATAATCAACCGGGATTACAGCCGCAACCCCAAATACGACATCGTGAAAAGAATCAACGCCGAAGTGCGGGCCATGGCGCCGATTTTGCTCGGTTGCGAGTCCGTGTCCGTCGTTCGTGACGACGGGAAAAAGGTTCTTGTTGGCGAACTCCGCTCGAAAAGCGGCAAAAAGTACATGATGATTGTGAACACGAATTACGAAAAAGAAAATCATGTGATGATTGATTTTCCGAACCGTGTTAAAATAGAGGTAATAAACCCCCGGGGCGCGAAACCTGTTATATCCCCCATGTGCTTCGAGAAAACCCTCATGCCCGGGGACGGAGTCCTTATAAGAGTAAAACAATGAAAAAAATCCTTGCCGCTTTTTGTATCGCCTTTTTGGCCTCATCTTCTTTCGCCGCCGCGCCGGTTCAGACCGCCTCGGAGCGAAACATGGCGTCATCGTGGTTCGCGAGCTCCTTTTTGGGCGACGCTCCCGCCGCCTTTTCCTTTTACTACGGCGGCAGCCCCTTCAATCCAGCGGGCTGGCATGCGACCCGCGGCTCCGAAAAGATTGACGATAACCGAACAAGGCACCTTTTCACCTACACCGCCCCCGACGGCAGGCTGAAGGCGGAGTGTGACGCGGTGGTGTACAAAAACTTTCCGGCGATTGAGTGGGTTTTGCGTTTCCGGAACGTGGGCAGTCTCAATACGAGCCAAATAAGCAATGTTAAAGCCCTGGACGGCACCTTCGCCGCCCCCGGCACCACCACTCTCTACCACGCCGGCGGAGCGGGCAACCTCGAAAACGACTTCGGCCTCATGACCGACGCCATTGCCCCGGGACAGACCTTCACCATGGGCAGCAGGGGCATGTCATCCCTGAACGCTCTGCCTTTCTTCACCGCCGACAGCAACGGCACCGGCGTTGTGGGCGCCGTGGGCTGGTCCTGCAACTGGGACGCGGGCTTTGTCAAGGACGCGAACACCCTCACCATCGACGCCGGTATGCCCGGAACGAACCTTTTCCTGGCCCCCGGCGAAAGCGTCCGATCCCCCCGAATGCTGATTCTCCTCTATGAGGGCGACTATCTGCGGGGTCAGAACATGTGGCGGCGGCTCATAATGAAATACTACTCCCCCACGGACATAAACGGCGATATGCTCCGGGTGCCGGTGACGGACGCCAACTGGGGCTCCTTCGACGCCGCCTCCCAAAAGAGCAAGATAGACTGGTGGACGGAAACCGGAATGAACCTTGAGGTCTACTGGATTGACGCTGGCTGGTCCGGCGACAGCGCCCACATCGACGACTGGGGCTACAACGCCGCGGACCGGAACTTCAACCCGGACATCTACCCCAACGGCATGAAGGAAATCTCCGACTACGCCCACGACCACGGAATGAAGTTTCTGCTGTGGACGTGGCCCCACATCGCCCGTGTGGGCTGCGAGATAGGCAAGGAGCACCCGGAATGGATTATCGGCGGCAACTTTCTGGACCACGGCAACCCGGCCACCAACGCCTGGATGAAGAAATACTTCTCCGCCATGATAAAGAACTACGGCATGGACTGGTATCGGCAGGACGGCCACCCGGTTATCCCCGGCGACTATAACAACAAAACCGGCTATAACGAGATTAAATACTTCGAGGGTATGTACGACTATTGGGACTATCTGCTACGGGACAACCCCGGCCTGGGAATCGACAACTGCGCCGGCGGCGGGCGGAAGATAGACCTTGAGACCGGTATGCGGAGCATATCTCTCTGGCGCAGCGACTATCAGGTACCCAACAGTTTCGACCCCATCGGAATGCAGGGTCAGACATACGGACTTTCCGGCTGGGTCCCCCTCAGCAGCGGCTGCTCCGCCCGAGAGGATTGCTACGGCATGCGCAGCGGCTACTCTCCGGGGCTCTGTATCAACTGGCACGTGTTCCAGCGGAACCACAGAGCGGAAAAACCCAACTTCAACTACGAAACCGCCGATAAATATCTGCGGGAATACTACGATATCAGGGACTGCTTCTACGGCGACTACTATCCCATTTCCGAGTACAACGTGGACCACTCCGCCTGGATGGCCTACCAGTTCGACCTGCCGGAGAAAGGCGACGGCATCCTCCA
>JAGDDM010000213.1 GCA_017958015.1 Abditibacteriota bacterium
GCTTCGGCGGCGACTCCGCCGTTAAGCTTGCCGAGGCGGAGAGCCTCAAAAAGGACCCGGCCAAGGTGAGAAAGTCCGTCAAACCGGACACGTACGGCGTTATCGCCGCCGGGTACGAGGACAAAATAGGAATTGTGCCGCTGTGCGACGATTGGTATAATATTTGTTGCTTGCTTACAAAGTAGAGAAAATCCCCTTTCGGGACGAAAGGGGATTGTTTTTTATTTGTCGAGCCTTCTGGCGTGTCCGTAGCCGCCTTTGAACACCCGTCCCACGGACCGGATTCGGGCTATTGCGTCGGATAGGTTGTGATCTACGGCTTCCGTGAAGCACTTTTTGTCCGGGTATATCTCGTACATGGCCCGGTACTCGTAGGGCGTGTAGTTGGGCATCATAACGTCCGCTCCCGCCATGAGGGCCTTTTCCCGTCCCATGGGGTCGATTGAGCCTATGGCGGTGGTGGCCGGCAGCAGGGCGGTGCGGGTGACGATACGTGTCACCGCCACAACGTTCAGCGTCAGCTCCGCCGTGCCGGAAGCGGCGCCTTTGTAGGGCGTGTCCGGGTGGGAGATGAAGGGGCCGATGCCTATCATGTCCGGTTTGAATGTTTTGTAAAACTCTATGTCGTCGGCGATATGCTCAAGGGTCTGTCCCGGCGCGCCCACCATGGCTCCGGCGCCCACCTGATAGCCCAGTTCCCGCAGCTGCCGCAGGCAGTTCATGCGGTTGTCGTAGTCGGAATCCGGGTGGAGGGACTTGTAGAGTTCCCGATTTGCCGCCTCGTGGCGCAGGAGAAACCGGTCCGCTCCCGCCTCACGCCAAGCCTTATACTCATCGTATTCCCGTTCGCCCACGCCCAGGGTAACCGCCAGATCCGTCTCGGATTTGATTCGGCGGATAATGTCCGCCAGGATGTCCTTCGTGTACCAAAGGTCCTCTCCGGATTGGAGCACAACGGTTTTAATGGGCGTGTTTTCCGCGATGCCCTTGGCGGTTTTCACGATTTCATCCGGGGGAATGCGGTATCTGTGGGCGCAGGTGTTCCCGGCCCGCACGCCGCAGTAGTTGCAGTTCCGGCGGCAGTGGTCGGAGAACTCGATGAGTCCCCGCAGATAAACTTCCGCGCCGCAATACTTTTCCCGCACTGCGTTTGACGTCTCCGTGAGGCGGCTTTTTTCGTCAGGGTCGGTGATTGCCAAAAGGCGCAGTATTTCTTCTCTTGTAAGGTCTCCCGTTTCGAGGGATTTGTTTAAGATTTCGTTTAACATAGCATACGTATTTTACCGGATTTTCGTCGAAGGTACAAATTGACAATTCGCCGCTTTGGGTGTATAATTTTTGTGGATTGTGTTGGGCCGTGACGCCTCGCGAATCCGAAAATATACACATTGGGAGTCTAATATGTCTGAAGCAATGTTCAAAAAGATCGGCAACTTGGGTATAGTGCCGGTAGTCGTCATGAACGATGTCGAAAACGCCGTTCCTCTGGCAAACGCTCTTATCAAGGGCGGTCTTCCCGTGGCGGAAGTCACTTTGCGCACCGCCGCCGCCGAGGAAAGCATCCGCAGAATGGCTAACGAGACCGATATTCTCGTTGGCGCGGGCACCGTTCTCAGCACCGAGCAGGCCGACAAGGCCATCAAAGCCGGCGCCAAGTTTATCGTCAGCCCCGGCCTTAACCCGGGTGTGGTTAAGTTCTGCCAGGATAAGGGTGTGGCCATCACTCCCGGAACCTCCAACCCCACCGACATCGAGGCCGCTATGGGTCTGGGTCTCAAGGTTGTGAAGTTCTTCCCCGCGGAGCCCATGGGCGGCGTCAAGACTCTTAAAGCCATCGCCGGCCCCTACAAGATGATGAAGTTCCTCCCCACCGGCGGCATCACCACCAAGACCGTGGCCGATTATCTTTCCCTTCCCTGCGTCCTCGCCTGCGGCGGCAGCTGGATGGTAAAACCCGCTACCGTTGACGCCAAGAAGTTCGACGAAGTGGAAGCCATCACCAGAGAATCCGTTCAGCTTATGCTCGGTTTCGACCTTGCCCACCTGGGTATCAACTGTGCCGACGCCGACTCCGCTCTCGAATGCGCCAACACTCTGGGCGGTCTCTTCGACCTGGAAGTCAAGCCCGGCAACAGCTCCAACTTCGTGAGCACCATTTTCGAGATTATGAAGGGCAACGGCAGCGGCGACAACGGCCATATCGCCATCCGCACCAACAACATTTGGCGGGCCATCGCCTACCTTGAGAGCAAGGGCATTGAGGTTGACATGTCCACCGCCAAGGGCGACCCCATGATCGCGGTTTATCTCAAGGATCAGTACTACGGATTCACCATCCATCTCCTCCAGAAGAAATAAGGCATTACAATGAGCGAAAAAAGAATCGTAACCTGCGGCGAAATTATGCTTCGCCTTAAGTCCGTGGGACATGAGAGATTTTTCCAGTCTCCCTCCTTCGAAGCCACCTTCGGCGGCGGCGAGGCCAACGTGGCAGTCTCTCTTGCCAACTACGGTATGAACGCGGCCTTCGCCACCGTTCTTCCCGATAACGACATCACAAACGCCTGCATCCGCGAGCTGCGGGGTCTGGGCGTCGACACCTCCACCATAGTCAAGGGCGACGGCAGATTCGGTATTTACTACCTGGAATCCGGCGCCAACCAGAGACCTTCCAAGGTTGTCTACGACAGAGCGTACAGCGCCATCTCCATGGCCAAGCCCGATGCCATCGACTGGAAAGAGACTTTCAAGGGCGCCACTTGGTACCACATTACCGGTATCACCCCGGCACTCTCCCAGTCCGCCGCCGAGCTTTCCCTGGCTTCCGTCAAGGCCGCCAAGGAAATGGGCCTCACGGTTTCCTGCGACTTCAACTATCGCGGCAAGCTCTGGAAGTACGGCAAGACCGCTCCCGAGGTTATGTGCGAGCTGGTGAAGTTCGTTGACGTGGGTATCGCCAACGAAGAGGACTGCCAGAAGTCTTTGGGCATCAAGGTTGACGTGGAAGTGGAAGCGGGCAAGCTTGACACCAAGAAGTACGAAGCCCTCACCGCCAAGGTTCTGGAAGAGTATCCCAACCTCTCCACCATCGCCATTACCCTCCGCGAAAGCAAGTCCGCCGATATCAACGGCTGGTCCGCCTGCCTGCGCAACAAGGACGGATTCGTTCTCAGCAAGCACTACGACATCAAGGACATCGTGGACAGAGTGGGCGGCGGCGACTCCTTCGCTTCCGGCCTCATCTACGGCCTCAACACCTACGACAGCGCCGAGAAGGCGTTGAACTTCGCGGTGGCCGCCAGCTGCCTCAAGCACTCCATTTTGGGCGACTTCAACAGAGTCACCGTTTCCGAAGTGGAAAAACTCATGGGCGGCGACGGATCCGGCAGAGTCCAGAGATAATATAACTTCGCAAGTAATTCCGCCCGTTTTAACGACGGGCGGAAATTTTTTCGGATTTTTTTTGAAAACCCCTTGAGTAGTGGGAAAGAAAGTGCTATACTGTTAACGTTGTTTTGTTCATTCCCCGGTTTCGGGGTAACTCCTTTCTTTTATATAGGCATCCCGCTTTTCGGTTTTGGCGGGATGCCGGTTTTTTATTGCGGCCGGGCAAAAAAAATCGGCTCCCGAAGGAGCCGTTTCTTTCGATCGTTTTACTTAAAAGCTTTTTTCGCCTTGATTCCGGCGGGAACGAGACCCGCGAGGAGGGCGGCGAAAGTGGCCGGTTCCGGAACTTCCTGAGTGTCCGCCAGCGTTACGGTGAAGTAGTTCACGGTAATGGTGTCGTCGTCGAAGACGGGGTAGGTGATAGATTTGTTGGCATCGTGGAACATGATGATGGTGGTGTCGATGCTGTCGCCCTGCGTTCCGAAGCTGCTTCCGAAGTCGGCGCCGCTGAAGGCGTAGACGCCGTCGGCGGTGAAGGGAACCGAGACGTAGTAGGATGTGGCCGCCACGCTGTCACCGAGGAAGAGGTAGAGATTGGTGGCGGTGTTTTGTTCGGCGGACAGTCCGCTGATTTTGAGCTCCACGGTGTCATCTTGAGATGTGGTGTTCCAGCCGGTAATGTCGGCTCTGTAGCCGTAGGAGGAGTTGGCGCCCTCATGGGTGAAGCCGTTTTCGGCGGTGGTGTCAAGCCTTAACCAGTCGAGAGTGACGTCCGCGGAAGCGGCGGACAGGGCCAGCGCCATGAGCGCGAGAACAACGATGAGTTTTTTCATGGTAAAATCTCCTTATTTGAGATACGTCTTGAAGAACGTATCAAGTTTAGCGAAGGGAATGATATCCGTTCTGTCGTAGAGATCGCAGTGGGAGGCGCCGGGAACTATCACAAGTTCCTTGTTTGCGGCGTACTTGCTGCCTTCGGTAATTTCTTTGTAGGCGTCCTCGCCCATATAGCGGGAGTGGGCTTTCTCGCCGTGGAGCACCATAACGGCGCTTCTTATTTCCTTGCCGTAGGTGAGGATGGCCCGGTTGATTTGGGATATTCCGCCCACAGCCGCCCATCCGTCGTTGGAGTTAAGGGATCTCTTGTGGTAGCCTCGGGGCGTTTTGTAGTAAGCGTAATAGTCTTTTACGAATTGAGGGGCGTCCGCGGGAAGCGGGTCTATCACGCCGCCGGCGAGGGTGTAGGTTCCCGCTTTGTAATCGGCGGTGCGCTGAGCGTTTGCGGCGACTCGCATGTCGTATCTGGCGTCGGCGTCGTTTACGTCGTTGTAGCCCATGGCGGCGCAGCGGGGGATGTTGTACATTGTGGACGCCACGGTGGCCTTAATTCTGGTGTCCAGCGCGGCAACGTCCAAGGCGAATCCGCCCCAACCGCAGATACCGATTATGCCTATTCTGTCGGGGTCAACCTTGTCGCAATTCGAGAGATAGTCAACCGCCGCCTGGAAGTCCTCTACAGCGAAGTCCGGGGAGTTCATATATCTCGGTTCGCCGCCGCTCTCGCCGGTGAAAGAGGGGTCGAAAGCTACGGTGAGGAATCCGCGTTCAGCCATTGTCTGAGCGTAGAGACCGGACGACTGCTCTTTGACGGCGCCGAAAGGACCGCTGACGGCGATTGCCGCAAGTTTGCCCGAGGCGTTTTTGGGTACGTACATGTCCGCCGCGAGGGTTATGCCGAAGCGGTTGCGGAATGTGACCTTGCTGTGGTCGACTTTGTCGCTTTTCGCGAAGGTCTTGTCCCATTTCTTTGTCATGTGAAGCCTTTCCGCCGACACGCTTGTCACCGAAAAGGCGGCGATAAGCAGAGCGGCGATGATAATCAAGCGCATTTTGATACCCTCCTACCTAACCCATTATATACCATTTCGCGGCGGCGGTCAAATATATTCTTGCGATTTTCGGAAAAATAGGTTAAAATGAAGTATCGACTTTTAAGGAGTGTCAAATGGACTTCAAAGAACTTATCGAAATCAGACGCAGTGTGCGGGGATACAAAGCGGCGGCGTCGAAAGATGATGTGGCTGCCGTACTGACAATGGCGGCCCAGGCTCCCTCTTGGAAGAACCTTCAGCCGGCACGGACATACGCGGTTGTGAGCGAAGAGGGCGTGGCGAAATTCGCCCGGGCTCTGCCGAGTTTCAACCGCCAAAGTTCCGCCGGAGCGGCCCTTCTGGTGACAACTTTCGTGAAAGAACAGTCCGGATTTTCCGCCGGAGAGCCGGACAACGACGGAGGCGATCTGTGGGGCGCCTACGATTTGGGCCTCCGGGACGCTTATCTCGTTCTGGCCGCCTCGGATATGGGTTTCGACACCCTCATTATGGGCATTCGGGACGCGGACGAGATTCGGAACATCCTGAACATCCCCGAAAACGAGCAAATAATGTCCGTCATCGCCCTGGGCAAGCGCACCGCGGAGCCCATCGCCCGGCCTCGGAAGCCCCTCGACGAGACGGTGAAGTTCTTCTGAGAGGAATATCATGAAAGAAAAAATAAATCCCTTTGAGTATTCCGGAAAGATTCTGTCGGCTCTGAAGCCGGGAATACTGCTGAATACCTACGACGAAAAGTTCAATTCCATGGTGATAGGCTGGGGCCACATGGGCATAATCTGGAACCAACCCACTTTTACGGTGTACGTCCGCCAAAGCCGTTATACCAAACCGGCGTTGGAGAACACCGGTGTATTCACCGTTTCCGCGCCCCTTGAGGGCGGTTTGTCGCCGGAAGTGATGAAAGTCTGCGGTTCCCAATCCGGCAGAGACGTGGACAAGGCGTCGCTTTTCACCTTGGAGCCGGCGGAGACGAACAACGTTCCGGGCGTGGCGGAATATCCCCTTACAATCGAGTGCGAAGTTCTCTACGGCCGGGGTCAGGACCTGAAGCGGATGCCTCCTCAAGTGCTGAACGCTTTCTACGGCGGCAACCCCGACGAGGAAGATTTCCACAGCGCCTACATCGGACTCATCAAAGACGCGTACATAATCAAATAAAAAAGGTTCCCCGCTTTACAGGCAAGGCGGGGAACATTGTTTTTACGCGGTAAAGACCCTGTTGGGTTCTCTTTTGGGAGCCGGCGGCACTTCCTCGGCGTAGCCCAGAGCGCAGTGACCCACGCCTTCCCACTCGCCGTCTATCTGAAGGGCGGCGAGAAGTTTTTTGCCGAAAGCGGAGTCGAACTCCTCCTTGGCGCGGTGGATCCAGCAGCTGCCGATGCCCAACTCGTGGGCGGCCAGCATAAGGTTGCCCATAACGAGACTGCCGTCGTAGACCGCGGTGGGGTGGGTCTTGTCCGTCAGCACGATGAGCATGTTGGGTGCGCCGTAGAAGGGGTCGAAACCCTCTTCCCAACCGCCGATTTTGCGGTTCTCTTCCCGAATCATCTTTTGAATGTCCTTGTCGACCACGTTGATGATAAGGGTTGACTGTTTGTTTCTTCCGCTGGCGGCGTAGAGACCGGCGTCTATGATTGTGTCGATGATGTGCTCGGGCACTTCGACGGGCTTAAACTTCCGCACGCTTCGGCGGGTTTTCATGGCTTCGATGGCGTTCATGTTAAAACTTCTTCTCTCCGTTCAGAATGAACATTTTGTCTTTGGCGGGCTCGATTTCCGCCTTAACCACTTTTTCTTCCCAGTCGGCGGGGTCGACCGCTTCGATGGAGAGGGAGATAGCCTTGGGCGGGCATCCCCAGTGCTTCTTCATGACCTCGAAGATTTCGTCGGCCACGATTTTCTTTGTTTCCTCGTCCTTGGGAAACGCTTTGATTTTGATGTAGGGCATAATGTTCTCCTTTTTTTAAATATCTTTATGCCTCTCCGGCACTATCCACCAACAGCAGACGGCGGCCGCCGCTATGTAGGCCGCGATGGGGCTGAAGCCGCCGAGCAGGGTTGTGAGGAGGTAGACAACCAGAGACACAATGTTTCGGATTCCCATTTTGAACTTTTTGCCGGTTGCCTGGGTGATAAAGTAATACATCAGGTGGAATAAGATTGCCGCCGCCAGCATATCCCCGAAGTAAAAGGACAGAGGCGCCCATTCGCGGGAATAGGAACCCACCCAGGCCGTGGCAAAGGGTATGAAAGACAGAACGAACAGCCAGGCGATATTGCACCACAAAATCCTCACGTTTACTCTGTCGATGAGGTTGAAGATAAGGTGGTGGTTGACCCAATAAATCGCCAAAAACACAAAACTGAGGAGGTAGCTGAGCAAAACGGGCCGCAGAGCGAATAAATCTTCCGGTTTGCCCCCGGCGGGTTGGCTCAGCTCCAAAATCATAATGGTTATGATGATGGCCAAAACGCCGTCGCTGAAAGCCTCAAGTCGGTTTTTTTCCATGATTTTATCCGATAAAATGGGTGTATATACGTTCTTCTTTTTCCGGCAGGCCGTATTTTTCTTTCCCCAGAGCGATACTCTTTATGAGAAAAGCCATGTTGCGGGCGAGGACGCGCATGGTTTGGAGGCCTTCCCTGTCCTTGGAGGCTTCGCCTTTTTCTCTGCCGTGAACTAAGTTCCAATATTGGGAGGACGCCACGGGCATTCCGCTGATGGTGAAGTATTTGTTCAGCTGGTCGAAGGTGGCGGAGCAGCCCCCTCTGCGGGCCACGGCAACGGAGGCGCCCACCTTCATGGTTTTGTCGAAGGCCGCGCTGAAGAAGAGTCTGTCAAGCAGGGATATGAGGTTGCCGTTGGCGGAGGCGTAGTACACCGGAGATGCCACCACAAGCCCGTCGGCCTCTTTGAACTTGGCGGCGATTTCGTTTACGCCGTCGTCGAATACGCATTTGCCTTTTTCGAAGCATCCGCCGCAGGCGGCGCAGCCCCGGAAAGCCTTTGTTCCCGCGTCTACCGTTTCGGAGTCGATGCCTTCCGCCGCCAGAGTCTTTGCTATCTCGTCGATGGCCAGGGAAGTGTTGCCGTCTTTGCGGGGGCTTCCGTTCAGAATAAGTACTTTCATCCTTAATCGTCCTTTCGTATAATCTTTTCGAATCTGAAAAACTCCTCCGGACCGCCGTCCTTGGACGGGTGGTGGGAGCAACAAAACTCCGTGATTTTGAAACCGAGGCGGTTCACGTAGAAGTGGATGTTCCGCTTCTCGAAGTAGGGGGTGCAGGTGGTCCACACCTTTACCTCCGGGTAGAGCGTCTCAATCGCTTTCCAAGCCGCCTGACCGATGCCCCGGCTGTGGTGTTTGGGCGATACGAAAAGCAGCTCCAAGTCGCCCTTATCTTCCTCCGTTTTCAACACGGCTCCGCCCACAACCTCGCCGTCGGATACTATCCTGTAGGCCTCGCCGGAGTTTATCGATTCCTCAATGCACTTGCGGGAGATAATCTGGCCATCCTCCTCGAAGTGATTGTCCCTGAGACCGAACTCCTCAAGGGCGCCGTAGTTGAAGGCCTCCTGATTGTCGGTGATGAATCGCTCCCTGTCCTCGGGAGTGAGGGGACGGAGGATAATATTCGTCATAACCAATCCTTCTTTTTGAAAACGGTGATGATGAGGACCACAATGGCGGCGCAGATGGCTATTACAAGGGGGTAGCCCCAGGGTTTGTCCAGCTCCGGCATGTTTTTGAAGTTCATGCCGTACCAACCGGTTATGAGGGTGACGGGCATGAGGGTTGCGGTGATGATGGTAAGGGCCTTCATGATTCTGTTCAGGCGCACTTCCAAATTGGAGTTGTAGATATCCCGCACTTGGGCCACGTGGTCGCTGACGGCGGCGGCTCTGTCTCTGAGGCGTTCGATTTTGCCGGTGAACATGCGGAAATAGCGGAGGTTTTCCTGCTTGAAGAAGTTGTTTTCGTTTTCCTCCAGCACCTCGCCGAAGTCGATGAGCTGCTCGTAGTGCACCCGCAGGTCCCGAATGTCGCCCCGGATGTCGTTGATGCGCTCGAAGAGGATTTCGGCGTCTCTGCCGGTGATATCGTCCTCCATACAATCCAGTTCGCGGTCGTAGTTTTCCAAAAGAACCTTGTCGTCGGTGACGATTTTCTCGAAGAAGTCGTAGATGAACCGCTCCAAGCTGGGGAAGCGGCACCGTTTCGTATCCCGAATGCTCTCGGTGATTTTCTGCGCGGTGCCGGTGTCGTCGATAAAGACAATTCCTTTTTCGTCCAGGGCGAAGGCGAAGCCCTTGCCCTCCCATTCCGGGTTTTCCCGGTCCGGGATGAATATGCCGCCGGTGAGGGAGTCGTAGTTCACCTCCGCCTTGGTGGTGATTATTACCGCCTCCGCCTCCATGTCTATGCCCATGTCGAAAAGGTCCTTGTCCGTTGCCCATTCGGCGGACGTGAGCACCGCCACGTAGGGCACGCAGGTCCTAAGTCGGTCTTTGGATATGGGTGTTAAGGTTTCTCTGATGGTGTAGTACATAATAATATTATAGCATATTTTGGGGAAGTAAAGCGAAAACGGGGAAAACGCCGTCTGTCGGCGGCTATATGGGGGAGTTTAGGTTAAAGGATATCGAGGCGGTAGACGTAATCGTCCATATAAAATCCGTTTCCGATGTCGTTCTTCTCGGAGCGGATGCGTTTGAAGCCCAGACTTTCGTAAGGGCCCACGGAGGGGTTGCGCTTGTTGACGTTCAGTTCGATGGCGGAAAGGCCTTCCTTTTTCGCCTCATCGACAATAA
>JAGDDM010000030.1 GCA_017958015.1 Abditibacteriota bacterium
AAAAACTCGAATCCGTTATAAAATATATACAGGTATTCGTTGCCTTTGCGGCGGATATCCATATTCCGAAAGAGGAAATACAGAATGAAAATTTGTTGTTGTATCAAACAGGTTCCCGGGACCACGGAGGTTAAGATTAATCCGGAGACCAACACTCTCGTGCGCGAGGGTGTGGAGACTCAGATTAACCCCTTCGACCTCTACGCTCTCGAGGAAGCGGTGCGTGTTAAGGAGCGCATGACCGCCGCCGGCGACCCCTCCACCGTCACCGTCATTACCATGGGTCCGCCCCAAGCGGAGGACGCCCTGCGGGAGGCCATCTCCCTGGGCGCCGACGACGCGGTTTTGCTCTGCGACAGAGCCGTTGCCGGTTCCGACACCTGGTGCACCTCCTACACTCTGGCCTGCGGTCTCAAAAAGCTGAACGCCGACCTTGTGTTCTGCGGAATGCAGGCCATTGACGGCGACACCGGCCAGGTCGGTCCCGCCATCGCGGTCCACATGGACACGGCTCAGGCGGCGTATCTGGCGGAAATAAGCGACATTAACGGCTCGGAGATGACGGCGAGGCGCCTCACGGAAGAGGGCTACGAGGTTGTGAAAGTCAAGCTTCCGGCGGTTGTCACCGTGGTTAAGGAAATCAACGAGCCCCGCACTCCTTCCCTCCGGGGCAAGATGGCGGCCAAGAAGGCCCAAATTACCGTTTGGTCCGCGGCTGACATCGAGGCCGACGTTGACAAGGTGGGCCTGAAGGGCTCTCCCACACAGGTTGTTAAGATTATGACGCCTCCCGGCAGAGGCGGCGGAGATAAGTTTGAGGGCGAGACGGAAGAACTTGCCGACAAACTCTTCGACACTCTGAAGACCATGGAGGTAATATAATGTCCATATTCGTTACTCCCGATAAATGCGTGGGCTGCGGCGTCTGCGTGGGTTCCTGCGGCAACGGCGCCATTGAGATGAAGGACAATGTCCCCGTATTCGACCTTGAGAAGTGTATCATGTGCGGCGCCTGCGTTCAGGCCTGCCCCTGCGAAGCCATAACCATCGACGCGGGAAAATCCGCCGCCGACGACCTCTCCGCCTACAAGGGCGTTTGGGTGTTCGGCGAACAGCGGGACGGCAAAGCGGCGGAAGTGGTGTTTGAGCTTATCGGCATCGGCAGAAAGCTGGCCGACGACAGAAACACCGACCTCTCCGTGGTTATCCTGGGCGACAACATTGACGAAGCCGTGGAAAAGATAGCCGCCTATCCGGTGGATAAGATTTACGTCTGCAAAGACAAGAGCCTTGCCAACTACGACGCGGAGCGCTACTGCAAGGTGCTCACGGAGGTTGTGCGCGAGTACAAGCCGGAGATTCTCCTTGCCGGCGCCACCACCACCGGACGGAGCTTTATGTCCGGCGTAGCAATCAACCTCTACACCGGTCTCACCGCCGACTGCACCGGTCTTGCCATTGGCGAGGACGGCCTTTTGCAGCAGACCAGACCGGCATACGGCGGCAACATCATGGCCACCATTCTCTGCCCCTACACCCGGCCCCAGATGGCCACGGTGCGCCACAAGGTGTTCCCCATCTCTCCCAAGAGAGAAAGCGGCGCGGCGGAGATTATAAACGTATCACCCAAGGCGGAGCTCCTTACCTCCCGCAGCGAGATTTTGGACTTCATCGCCGACATGAGCGAGAAAGTCAACATCGTTGACGCCGACATCATCATCTCCGGCGGCAGAGGCCTGGGTTGCCCCGAGAACTTCGCCGTTGTGCGGGAACTGGCGGACGAGATAGGCGCGGCTGTGGGCGCCAGCAGAGCCGCCGTTGACGCGGGCTGGATTCCCTACGCCCATCAGGTGGGTCAGACCGGCAAGACCGTCTGCCCCAAGCTCTACATCGCCTGCGGTATCAGCGGCGCCGTTCAGCACCTGGCGGGCATGAGCAGCTCCGATACCATCATCGCCATCAACAAAGACAAGAACGCCCCCATTTTCGACGTGGCGGACTACGGCTTTGTGGGCGACGTGTTGGAGATTCTCCCTCTGGTCGTTAAGAAAATTAAGGCCGCCAGAGGCTTGTAATAAGGACAAAAATCACTTCGGGTTCCGGCGTTGTCGGGACCCGAAAACCGGTTATATATGAAAGACCACTACATTGTGTGCGGCTACGGCCGTATGGGCAAAAAAATAGTTTCGGAACTGCGCAAAAACAACGTGCCCTGTTTCGTGCTTGAACCTAATCCTGAGCACCGGGAGGAACTTGAGGCCTCCGGGATTCCTTTTCTGCCTGCCTCGGCCACGGAGGACGAAAACCTCATTGCCGCGGGAATAAAGGAAGCCAAGGGGCTTATCTCCGTCGCCATGACCGACGAGAGCAACGTGTTCATCGTCCTCACCGCCAGAAGCCTCAATCCGGATCTCTTTGTGGTGGCCCGTTCCATTTTGAAGCGGAACGAGGGCAAACTCCGCAACGCCGGGGCGGACGTGGTGGTCTCTCCCTACATTTTGGGGGGCAGAAGCATCGCCGCCGCGGTCATCAAGCCGGACGTGTCGGACTTTCTGGATCAGGTTTTGAACGACGAGGTACCCGACGCCACCGCCAGGAAGATAAAGATTTCTCCCGAGTCGAAGGCGGTGGGCAAAACCGTGGCGGAGCTGGACGTTTGGCGCCGCTGCGGAGTGGTGCTTTTGGCAATCGTGAAGGACGGGGCGGACATATGCGTGAACCCCAAACCCGGTACGGCGGTGAACGCCGACGACGAGATTGTGGTTATGGGCAACGAGGAAAACACCGCCGCCGCCGCGGAGTACCTGAAGTAGTCGGGAAAGAGGTGTGAATTGATTTTCGCTGTTGTGAATCAAAAGGGCGGAGTGGGCAAAACCACCACCGCCGTTAATACAGCCGCCTGCGTGGCGGACAGAGGCAAACGGGTTCTTCTGGTTGACATGGACCCCCAGGGCAACGCCACCAGCGGCGCGGGAGTGCTTAAAAACGAGCCGGAACACAGCGTCTACGATGTGCTCATAAACGACGTGCCCGCGGCGGATGTGATAGTCCACACTCCCACAGGGGGGTTGGACGTGCTTCCGGCCCGGCTGGAACTGGCCGGCGCGGACATCGAGCTCATGGCGGTGCTGTCCCGGGAGACGAAGCTGAAGAAGGCTTTGGAGCCCGTGGCGGGGAACTACGACTACATATTCATCGACTGCCCGCCGTCCCTGGGTCTGCTGACCGTGAACGTTTTGACGGCGGCGGAGCGGATTATTCTGCCCATTCAGTGCGAATACTACGCCCTTGAGGGCATCACCCAGCTTCTGCGCACCGTGGACCTCATCCGGCAGGGGCTCAACCCCACTTTGGATATCGCCATGATAGTCATGACAATGTTCGACTATCGCACACGGCTGTCCCAGCAGGTTGTGGACGAGGTCCGCTCCTTCTTCGGGGACAAGGTTTCCCCCAATCTCGTTCCCCGGAACGTGCGCCTCAGCGAGGCTCCCAGCCACGGACTTCCCATCGCGGCCTACGACAGCAAATCAAAGGGAGCCCAGGTTTACGGCAAAATCGCCGAGGAGGTGATTTCACTTGAACGCTAAAGGACTGGGACGGGGCCTTGAGGCCCTCATCCCCAAACAACCGGCGTCGGAACCGGAGCCGACAACCACCGCTCCGGACACGGAAATCGACGTCGATAAGATTGTACCCAACCCCAATCAGCCCCGAACGAGTTTCGACGAGGAAAAGCTGAAGGAGTTGGTTGACTCCGTGCGGATTCACGGCATTTTGCAGCCGGTTTTGGTGCGGGCTTTGGACAACGGCACCTACGAACTTGTGGCCGGTGAGCGGCGTTTGCGGGCCGCGAAGGACGCGGGTCTGAAGACGATTCCCGCGGTTATAAGAGACCTGACGGAGCGGCAGTCGCTGGAGATGGCAATCATCGAAAACGCCCAGCGGGAGGACATCAACATCATCGATTCCGCCAAGGCATACAAGCGTCTGGCGGAGGAGTTCAACATGTCCCAGGACATGATCGCCTCCCAAATAGGCAAGAGCAGACCCTCCGTGGCCAACACCATGCGGCTTCTGAAGCTCCCCGATGAGGTCATCGGCTATCTCGCGAGCGGCGAGCTCACCGAGGGCAGAGCCAGACCACTGCTGCGGCTTGAGAAAAAAGAGGATATGATCCGCCTGGCCCGGCACATCGTGAAGTTCAAATCCACCGCCCGGGAAGCGGAAAAAATGGTTAAAAACGTCCTTGAGAACAAGGAGGAGACTCCGGAAAAGCCCAAGGAAGTGCTTTTGGACCCGGACACCAAGCGGTTTGTTGAGGACCTGGCCAAACGCTTCGGCACCAAAATAAGCGTCGTTCGCGGCGGCAAAAAGGGCGGCAAGGTTGTTCTGGACTACTACGACGAGGAAGATTTGAACCGGCTTCTGGAGCTTCTGGGAGGCGGCAATGATTGAGGTTCGTTCTTGCCTCATAACCGAAAACGTCCTCGCCTATCCCCCCAATGTCATGCGCATGACCTTCGAGTTTCCGGGGGAGGTGAAGCCGGGGCAGTTCGTGAATGTGAGGGTGAGCGACAATCTCGACCCGGTTCTGCGGCGGCCCTTCTCCGTCCACGACTCCGACGGCAGGACAATTTCGATTCTCTACATGATTGTGGGCAGAGGCACGGAGCTTATGGCGGAGATGAAACCCGGCTCCACCGTGAGCGTCGCAGCTCCTCTGGGGAACGGTTTTCCCACGGAGGTCATGGCGAAGCGGGCAATCCTCATTTCCGGCGGCTGCGGCACGGCCCCCATGTATCTGCTGTCGAAGAGCCTCGGCTGCCCCACGGAGATTATGATAGGCGGCAGGAAGAAAGACAACCTGTTGTGCCTGGACCTTTTCCCGGAGGCGAAAACCACCACCGAGGACGGATCCCACGGCGAAAAGGGATTCGTGAGGAAACTTTTGGAGGAGTCGCTGGCGGCGGATAAGGACGCCGTCGTGTACTCCTGCGGCCCCA
>JAGDDM010000214.1 GCA_017958015.1 Abditibacteriota bacterium
ACGGAATCCTCATCGCCGAGGACCACTATCCCCTAACCAACATCAGCGACGACGACTCGGAGAACTACCAGAGTTTCCTTAAAAGCTACTACGCCCTCACCGCCTCCTTCCCGGACGAAGTGCTTATCGCCGGGAAAATCGACGAGGAGGACGCTGAGGTCATCTCCGATTTCGTAACCCAAAGACGGGGCAAAAAAGTGACCATCTCCACCCCTCAACGGGGGGAGCGGAAGGCCCTTATAGAAATGGCTCTGCGAAACGCGGAGGACGCCATAACGAGGATGAATCTGCGGCAGTCAAGAGACGAGGCCATGGTGCGGGCGGAGCTGACGGAGCTTCAAAGCGCCATAGACTCCCCCAAACTCCCCCGGCGCATCGAGGGCTACGACATTTCAAACACCCAGGGCCACCAAATCGTGGCGTCGCTTGTGGTGTTTGAGGACGGCAAGCCCAAGAAGAAGCACTACCGCAAGTTCAAGATACGCCGCCCGGACGGCGCTCCGGACGACTACGCTTCCATGCGGGAGGCCATACTCCGCCGGGTGACGGGTTCGCTTCGGCAAACCGAGGGCTTTGAGGAGCTGCCGGATCTCATACTCATCGACGGCGGCAAAGGCCAGCTGTCTTCGGCGGTGTCAGTTTTGGAGGAGACCGGGGAGTTCCCCACCCCCATTATCGGCCTGGCCAAGCGGAACGAGGAAATATACAAGCCCCACTCCCAGACGCCGGTCATTCTGCCCCGAACCTCAAAGGCTCTGCGGCTGCTGCAGAGGGTCCGGGACGAGTCCCACCGGTTCGCCATCACATACCACAAGAACCTGCGGGCGAAGCACATGAAGGAGTCTATCCTGGACAACATCGAGGGCATCGGCCCCGTGCGGCGAAAGGCGCTCATGCGGGCCTTCGGCTCCCTTGAGAAGATGAAGAAAGCCTCAGCGGAGGAAATCGCCGCCGCGGGCGTGCCGAAAAATGTGGCGCTGCGGATTACGGAAATACTGAAAGGACACTGAAAAATGAGTATAGAGATGATTTTGATTTGCGTCGGAGCGTTTTTTATCCTTCTGGGATTATACGGTATATTCAACAAGGGAAACAAACTCTGGGGCACCACCATAGGCACCGTTGAGAACATACTCCTGGGCGAAAAGCGATACGTGGAGAAAAAAACCATCGGAACCGACGGAAACGAGGAAGACGAATTTGAGATAAAGCAGTCCATGACCGTGGATTATGCCTATACCGTGGACGAAATCCGCGACTTCACCGGCAGCGAGACCAGAGACAAAAGCGAGTTTCCGCCCTTTATGCGCCCGGGAAAGAAGGTAAAAATCGCCTACATGCTCAACAGCCCGGAAGTATCGCGGGTGTTCTACGGCTCCAACACAAATATGACCATGGGCGGAATAATATCCCTCGTCATGGGCCTTGCTCTCATCGCTCTGGGCATAGCCTCAAAACTCAATCTCATACACGGACTGTAACTGTCAATTCTTTCGGGTCAAAAGCAAAGCGGAATTGAATATCACCGCCACCGACCCGCCGTTGTGAACAAGAGCACCCGCCACCGGTCCCAAAACGCCCATCGCGGCCAGAACCACCGCCGCGAAGTTTATCGCCATGGCTACGATAAGGTTAACCTTTACGGTGGTCATCATGGCCCGGGACAGCCGAATCAGCCGAGGCAGGCCGTCGATGGCATCGTTAATCAGGGCTATATCAGCGGCTTCGGCGGCGATATCGCTTCCGGCGCCGCTCATGGCTATGCCCACATAGGCCTTCCGAAGAGCGGGCGCGTCGTTTACACCGTCTCCCACCATACAAACCTTCTTCCCCGCTTTGTCGACGCACCGAAGTTTATCCTCCGGCATACATTCGGCGAAAAATTTGTCTATTTCAAGCTCCCGAGACACGGCCGCGGCGGTTTCGAATCTGTCACCGGTAATTAAAACCGGCTCGACCCCGGAGTTCGCCAGGGCGCCGATCATCTCGGCCGCTCCCGGACGAACCCTATCGAAAAGAGATATATACCCGACGGCCTCACCGTCCGCCGCGACGAAAATAAGGGTTCCCGCTTCTTCCGACACATCGGGCGTGTCGATTCCCCGTTCCGTCAAAAACTTTCGACTTCCGGCCAAAACTCTCTTTCCCCCCACCGAAGCGACAACCCCCTTGCCGGGAATCATCTCAAAACTCTCCGGATCCGGGATATCCTTGCCGTAACATTTCACAACCGCTTTCCCCAAAGGATGCTCCGACAACTTCTCGGCACAAGCGGCAAAAGCATACACATCACCGAAAGCGTATTTTCCGAAGCTTTTCACCGTCCTAACCTCCGGTGTGCCCAAAGTAAGGGTACCGGTTTTATCGAAAGCCGCGGCGGTAACCGCGGCCAATCTCTCAAGGGCGTCGCCCTCCTTTACCAAAAAACCGAATTTCGCGGCATTGCCCATGGCGGCGGTAACGGCGGTGGGAGTGGCCAAAACAAACGCGCAGGGACAGAACACCACCAAAACCGTAACACCCCGGATAAAATCTCCGGTGAAAACCCAAACGGCCAAAGCGGCGATAAAGGCTGCAACCGTAATCAGAGTGGCCCATTTGTCCGCCAGAGTCACAATCTCGGCCTTGTTCGCGTCCGCGGATCTCACAAGGTCAATCATTCGCCGAACGGAGCTGTCTTTGCCGTCCCGAGACGCTTCCATGTCAAAGGCACCGAACATATTAACGGTACCGCTCATAACACTATCACCCACGGTTTTGTCCTCCGGAACGGATTCACCGGTCATTACGGCCTGGTTGACGCAGGTCTCACCGGAAATAATAACTCCGTCCGCAGGAACGGTTTCCCCGGGAAGAACACGGATAATATTTCCGGCCTTAACGGCCTCCGCGGGAACGACCTCCTCACCGCCGCCCGTAATCAATCGCGCCGTTCGGGGCGTAAGATCAATAAGCCGCTTTATACCGTTCTTTGCCCTCTCCGCGGTGATCTCCTCCAAAAGCTCCCCGATTCCCATTATGAACGCGACCTCGCCGGCGGCGAAACGCTCACCTATTATCAGGGCGGAAACAACGGCCGCGGCCACAAGCAAATCCGCCTTCACATCAAAACGGGTAAGAAGCCCCGCAAGCGCGCCGATAATTATGGGCAAACCGCACAAAATAATCGCCACCCAAGCAAAATCAAATGAACCGGGGAACACACCCGCGAGACTGAGACATAAAGAGATACCGCTCAAAATAAGACACGCGATATCCTTTTTTACACCGCCGATTTCCGTCAGTTCCTCAAGTTCGCAAAGAAGTTTTCTCATAACGCCTCCGTACCCACCGGGGTATATTTATTACGTATATATTATACCCCTACAGGTATAGGTTGTCAACGGGGTCGACAAAAAAAAACAGCGGTTTTTTACGCCGCCGGTTCGAAAAAACTTACTGCATGTTGGCAAATCGTTCTATTGCCTTAGTGAAGTTTTCTATTTCCTTTTCGTCGCCTCGCTCAAAGGCGTTTCTGACACAGTGGTCGATATGTCCCTCCAACACCACCTGCCCCACCTTATTCAGGGCGGATTTGGCGGCGCTTATCTGGCTGAGCACATCCTCGCAGGGTATATCTTCATCAATCATCCTGTCGATAGCCTTAATCTGCCCCAATATTTTGGCGATACGGGCGTGAAGTTTTCGGGTATCCATGCACTGTCTCATATTTCGTCTCCGATATGTAAATATATACTTATGGTAATATAATCCGCCAACAATGTCAAGATAGACGCTTTTTCGGCAAAAAAGAGGGCTCCCGCGCTACTCGGGAGCCCATTCACAGAAGGACAAAGTACTATGCCAATGATGCGAAACCTTTCTCGAGGTCGCCGATAATGTCGTCGATATGCTCGGTGCCTACGGAAAGTCTGATGGTGCC
>JAGDDM010000215.1 GCA_017958015.1 Abditibacteriota bacterium
TGGGAATTAAGAGACGTATTAAAAAGTAAGTTTATACAAAAAAGTCCGCCCTCGGGCGGCTTTTTTGCTGTTTGGGCGGCAATGAGATATCGCAAGCGACATGAGATCCGCTTCGCGCATGAGATACCGCCTTTGGCGGCATGATATACGCCTTACGGCGCATTGAGGTGTCGCTTACGCGACGGATTATAAAAACTTACATTGCAAGGTTGGTTGTATAATCGTCGGCGGAGCCGACACAAATCAACCGATAACTGACAACCGATAACCGATAACTGATTGCAACAGTAATTTTTTTACAGTCCTTTTTTACGGCAGGTCGGCGAGTTTTGTTCCCAAGTCTATGTACAGGTCGTACAGTTCGAGATTGTCTTTGAACTTTTGCGGAACAGCGTCCAGGCCCAGGTGGGCGCCCAGAATGTTGCCGCAGACGGCGCCGGTGGAGTCGCTGTCGCCGTTGTGGTTTACCGCGGCGATAAGGGCTTTCTCGAAGTCGTTTTCGTAGCGCAGGGCGCAAAAGACGGCTATGGCCAGAGTTTCATCCGCCACCCAGCCTTCGCCCAAAGCGTGGATGGCGTCAATATCCGGCGTGTCGGAATCGGCGAGATCCATGGCTTTTTCCGTGAGGTCGACGAAATAGCCGGTGTGTTTTTTGTTCGCGAACATAAGGCTCGCGGCGGTAATCGCTTCCTCGACTGCGTCCCGCAGGGGCATGTCCTCTCGGGCGAGACAGCGGACCATGTGAACAAGGCAGGCGGCGGGAATATATCCCAGCTCGTGGCCGTGGGTGAGGGCGGCGGCCTTTGCTCCCACCATGTCGTCGAAGCCGGCGAGGCCTATGGGCGCCACCCGCATAACTCCGCCGCAACCTTTGCTTTTGTTTATCGGATTGTCCATGGTTCCTTTACAACCGTCCCCAATGGCGGTCATACAGGTGTTTCCCGGGGCTCGGCGGTTCCACAGCTCCCGAACGGACATCAGGGGCTCGTCGTACTCTTTGCCGGTGAACTTTTCCGTTTGGGTAATCCGCCACAAGCGGTAGGCATCGGCGATGTTCGCGATAATGTCCCCCTCCCGGAGGAGTGCCGAGGCGGTGAAAAGGGTCATTTGGGTGTCGTCGGATATGAGGGCCTTGCCGTCATTCAGGGCGAACTCCCGAATACCCCCTTCGCCGAGGAGCGCGAATATTCTCTCTTCCGTCAGGAACTCCACCATGTAACCGAGGGCGTCTCCCGCCGCGCCGCCCACAAGGCAGCCCCGAAACTTGTCTTTGTTCATGAAAAACCTCCGTTTTATATATCAATTATATACCCTCCGGGAGACCCTTTCAAGTCTTTACAAAACTTTGCCGTTATGATAAAATTTTACTATGATTAAGGCATATGTTTTCGATTTGGACGGAGTGATTTATCGCGGTTGGGAGCTTCAGGAAACCGCAGCGGAAACACTGGCGGAACTTGAGCGGCGCGGCGCGGCCATATTCGCCTACACCAACAACGCCATGCGCACCCGCCGGTCATATGTGGATAAGCTCAACAAATTGGGCATTACCCAGTTTCACGTTGACAAAGTCATGACCTCCGCCTACGCCACCGCCTTGTATCTCAAGGAGAAGGGCTCCGTGGGGAAGTCCGTCTATATGATTGCCGGGGACGGTCTCTATGAGGAACTCACCGCCGTGGGTATGAAAGTTTACAGAGGCACCGAGGGCGAGGAAGTGCCCGTGGATTACGTTATCGTGGGCGCCGACAAGGATTTCAACTACGGCAAACTTGCCCGGGCCCAACACGGCATTTTGGGCGGCGCCGAGTTTATCGCCACCAACACGGATCCCACGTATCCTCTGGAGAACGGCACCCTTAATCCCGGAGGCGGCTCTCTTGTGGCGGCTGTAAAGACGGCCTCCGGCACCGAGCCCTACGTCATAGGCAAGCCCTATACATACGCCTTCGAGAAGATTTTATCCATCGCCGGAGCGGCTCCCGACGAAGCCATGATGGTGGGCGACAGGCTGGACACGGATATCGCCGTGGCCAACAGAGCCGGCGCCTATTCCGGACTTGTGCTCACGGGAGTTACAACCCTTGAGGAAGCCGAGGCGGCAACCGGGGAGCTTGTTCCCACCAAAATTCTGCGCAGATTGAGTGATTTGCTTGATTAAGACGGCTCTCACCATAGCCGCGTCCGACTCGATTTCCGGCGCGGGCATACAGGCTGATCTGCGGGTCTTTCGGGACCTGGGGGTCTACGGCGTTTGCGCCGTCACCAACGTCACATCCCAGAGCACAAAGGGTGTTGACAAGATTTTCAAAGTGCCGCCGACGGTGATAGCCTCCCAGATAGACAACGCCGCGAGGGATTTGGAGATCGGCGCCTGCAAAATAGGAATGCTCTTCTTCCGCCAGGCGGTTGAGACGGTGGCGGACAGAATCAAGCGCCGGAACCTCAAAAACATCGTCCTGGACACACCGCTCCGCGCCAAGAACGGGGAGCGGCTCACCTCGGAAAAGGCACTTAAGCGCGTTTGCCGGGTTATTCTGCCCCTTTGCGATTTGGTGACCCCGAACCTTGAGGAAATCGTCGCTCTCACCGGCAAAGAGTCGGCGGAGGACGCCGCGAAAGCACTTATGGACACGGGCTGCAAGGCGGTTCTCGTTAAGGGCGGCCACAGGGACGGCGACCCGGTGGATTACCTCTTTGAGGCTGACGGCGTCACGGAATATCCGGGCAGGCGCATAGCGAAGAATATGCACGGCACCGGATGCGCCCTGAGCGCCGCCGCGGCCGCGGGTCTGGCTAAAGGATATGATTTGAAAACCGCCGTGGGGGAGGCCAAAACCTACGTGGCGGGTCTTATAGAAAAGTCGGAAGCAATCGGCAAGGGCAGCATGCACCTTATGATGCCCTAAGTAAAGTTTTATAATCATACATCGGAGAGATGCACATGGACACAAAGTACATTTTCGTTACCGGCGGCGTGGTTTCGTCGGTGGGCAAGGGTATCACAACCGCGGCCTTGGGACGCCTTCTTAAGAACAGCGGCTACAAGGTGACGGTTCAGAAGCTGGATCCCTACATCAACGTGGACGCCGGCACCATGAACCCCTATCAGCACGGCGAGGTTTTCGTCACCGACGACGGCGCGGAAACCGACCTTGACCTGGGTCACTACGAGCGCTTCGTTGACGAGAACCTTTCGGAGCTCTCCAGCGTCACCACCGGCAAGATTTACGGCGCGGTTATCCGCAAAGAGCGCCGGGGCGACTATCTGGGCGGCACCGTTCAGGTTATTCCCCACGTCACCGACGAGATTAAGCGCAGAATCCGCTTCAACGCGGAGCAGACCGGCGCGGACATCGCCATCGTGGAGATAGGCGGTACCGTGGGCGACATTGAGGGTCTGCCTTATCTGGAGGCCATCCGCCAGTTCAAGAAGGACGCCGGCGAAAAGAATGTTATGTACGTCCATGTCACCCTCATCACCTCCGTGGGTCCCTGGAACGAGCTTAAGACAAAGCCCACTCAGCACTCGGTTATGAAGATGAGAGAGCTGGGTATCCAGCCGGACGTGCTTGTCTGCCGTTCCAACTGGCCCGTGAGCAAGGAGATGCGGGACAAGATTTCCCTCTTCTGCGACGTTGAGAAGAACGCGGTCATCGAGAGCCGCAACGCGGATACCATTTATGACGTGCCCCTGCTTTACGACAAAGTCGGCTTCTCCGAGTTGGTATTCAACAAGTTCGGTCTGCCCATCGTGAAGCCAGACATGGAAGATTGGGCGAAGATGGTTGACGTGATGAAGCACCCCAAGCGGAAAATCAACGTCGGCATCATCGGCAAGTACACCGGCAACGGTGACGCCTACATCAGTCTCGGTGAGGCCGTGCGCCACGGCGGCGTCGCCAACGACACCGGCGTGAACGTGATTTGGATTGAGTCCGAGGACATCGACGAGAAGCACCCCGAAAAGACTCTGAAGGATTTGGACGCCATTGTGGTTGCCGGCGGATTCGGCGCCAGAGGCGTGGACGGCAAAGTTGAGGCCATCAAGTACGCCAGAGAGAATAAAGTTCCGTTCCTGGGCATCTGCTACGGCATGCACTGGGCGGTTGTTGAGGCGGCCAGAAACCTCTGCGGTATAGCCGATGCCAACACGGAAGAGGTGGACCCGGACTGCGACAACAAGGTCATCCACATTCTCCCGGAACAGGTGGACATTCAGGACAAGGGCGCCACAATGCGGCTGGGCCTCTATCCCTGCAAGCTTTACAAAGACACCCTGGCGGCGGAGCTTTACGGCACGGATTTGGTTTACGAGCGCCATCGCCATCGCTTCGAGTACAACAATATGTACCGCGCCAAACTGGAAGAGGGCGGTCTCATCTGCTCCGGTATCTCCCCGGATTACAAGCTCGTTGAGATAGTGGAGCTCAAGAAGGAACTTCATCCCTTCTTCATCGCCACCCAGTTCCATCCCGAGTTCAAGTCCAGACCCAACCGCGCCCATCCCATCTTTAAGGGACTGGTTAAGGCGGCGCTGGATTTCAAAGAAACCGCCAAGAAATAAACGCAAGGCTCCGCATGGAGCCTTTTGTTAGGATAAGCCGAAAGCAAGATGATAGATTCGCATATCTTATTACTTGTCGTGTCGCTTTTCATGCTGATACTCTTCGGGTACATCATGAAAGCGGCCAAGGTTTTGGACGAGAGCGCCACAAAGGTGATAAACGGCATAATCACCTGTTTGTGTATGCCCTGCTTCCTCATCATGATGGCCCACGACAAGCCCTTCAACACGGACATGGTGAAGGTTCCCTTCATAACCCTTGCCGTGGAGTTGGTTATTATCGCCGTTGCCTACTTCCTGGGCAAAGCCATGAAGTTGGAGCGAGCCACCTTGGGGGCGTTTATGCTGGTATGCGCCTTCACCAACAGCGGCTACATCGGCTACCCGCTGGTTATCTCCGTGTTCCACCACAGCAGGGAGGCAATTCTGGCGGCGGTTATCCTTGACCAGATTATCACCGTTATTCCCATATCGAGTATCGGCATTGCCATCGCCGTGGCTTTCGCCGGCGGCAAATGCACGACAAAGACCTTTTTCACCTTCCTGAAGTCGCCCATGTTTTGGAGCGGCGTGTTATCGCTGGTTCTCAGAAACGTCTACATTCCGGAGTTTTTGACGACCACCATGAACTACATGTCCGGCGCCACCATACCGCTTGCCATGATTTCCATCGGCCTTACTCTTACGCCGGAGTCTCTTAAAGGTCACGTTTGGGCCATGGCGCTTGCCACCTTCTTCAAACTTTTCGTCTACGGCACCGCCACCTTTTTCATTCTGCGGGCCTGCGGCTACACCGGCGTCGTTCCCAAAGTGGCGGCGGTCATCGCGTCCACTCCCACGGGAGTTTTGACCGCGGTGGTGACGGGACAGTACGGCGGCGACCAAAGATTCGCTTCCGCCGTGGTTTTCATAACCACGCTTCTCAGCATAATCACGATTCCCATCGTCTGCGGCTTCGTGCTGTGACGATAATATAAGAGGTAAAAATGAGATATACCGACGTTGTTTTCGATTTGGACGGAACCCTTATCGACACCATACGACCCCTGATGATCAGCCTTCACTACACGGCTCTGGAGCTTTTGGACATCGACCGCACACCGGAGGACCTTTCCGTGTATTTCGGCATTCCCGGCGACGACACTCTTCTGGCTCTGGGCGCCCGGGAGGACCAGCTGAAGGAGGGTATGGCAATTTGGCATAAGTACTACGATAAGTATATGGACCTGGCCTGCCTTTTCCCGGGAGTGAAGGAACTTCTGGCGGCCCTCGGCGACAGCGACATTCGGATCGGCGTCATTTCCTCCAAAACGAGACCGGAGTTTTACGATCAGGTTCCCCGGATAGGCCTGCCCATGGACTTTTTCGACACCGGCGTTTTCGCCGGGGAGACGGAGCACGCCAAGCCCGCCTCCGACCCCATGTTCAAATATCTTGAGCTCACCGGCGCCGATCCCAAAAAGACCCTTTTCGTTGGGGATACCAAGTACGATATGATGTGCGCCGGCGGCGCGGGTACCGACACCGGACTCGCCACCTGGGGCTGCATCGACCCGGACAAGGTGGAGGCAACGTATAAGTTCAAATCTCCCGCCGACATCCTGACCACCGCTTTGGGAGACTGATTCCGTGTACTTTGTGGGCATAGACATAGGCTCCCTTTCCACCGACGGCGTAATCGCCAAGGGCGGCGCGGTGGTGGGGCAGAGGGTTATTCCCACCGGCTCCTCCTCGGAGAGCGCCGGGGCGTCGATGCTGTCAATGCTCCTTGAGGACGCGAAGATCCGCCGGGAAGATGTGTCGAAAATCGTCACCACCGGCTACGGCCGCCGCAGCGTGGACTTCACGGACAAGGCGGTTACGGAGATAACATGCCACGCTCTGGGGGCGAAGAAGCTTTTCCCGGAGGCCCGCACCGTCATAGACATCGGCGGTCAGGACAGCAAAGTGATTGTTCTGGAGCCGGACGGCAGAGTGGCGGATTTTGCCATGAACGACAAATGCGCCGCGGGCTGCGGAAGATTTTTGGAAGTGATGGCATCCGCCCTGGGCATGAAGCCGGAGGATATGGGTGATGCCGCCGCCGCGTCCGCGAAAGAAGTCGTTATATCCGGCGTCTGCACAGTCTTTGCCGAGTCGGAGGTTGTGGGGCTTGTGGCAAAGGGCGTGCCCCCTGAAGATATCGTGAAGGGACTCTGCCTGTCCGTTGCCCGGAGAGTGGGTTCCATGGCGGCCAGACTGAAAGCCAAGGGACCTTTTGTCCTTACCGGCGGCGTTGCCAAAAACGGCGGCGTGGCGGAGGCTCTTTCCGGAGTGTTGAAATCGGAGGTTTTTCTGCCCCGTGAGCCCCAAACCGTGGGGGCGCTGGGCGCCTCAATAATTGCCGAGAGGTTGTAAAAATGAAATTTTCCTTTGTTTTGCTTACCGCTTTTATGACCGCCGCGGCTTTTGCGGGTGTGGACCCGGATCAAAAGCTTGAGCGCACTTCCTTTCAGGTTTTCTGTCCCTACAATGACGCTATCGATTTGAAATCCGACGTGGCCATGGTCTACGGCCTCGGAAACGACTGCGCGGGACGTATCAAAAAGTGGAAAGAGGAGGGCTACATCGTCCACCTTATGACCGGCGTGGCCTGGGGCAACTATCAGGACTATCTGGACGGCAAATGGGACGGCAAGGACCACTGGGACGCTGCCCAGAAAAAGCGGGACGGCACAATTAATTTTCACGGCAACCCCGCCGACAAGATTCCCTACATGTGTCCGGACGAGAACTACGGCAAGTACCTCTGCGTGGGGGTAAAGCAGGCTCTCGACGCGGGGGCGGAGGCCATTCACCTGGAGGAGCCGGAGTTTTTCTCTTTCTGCGGCTATTCCGACGCCTTCAAACGGGAGTGGGCAGCCTATTACAAAGAGCCTTGGATCGCTCCCCACGAGTCCGTGGACGCCCGCTACCGCACGTCGAAGCTCATGTACTACCTCTACCGCCGGGCTCTCACGGAGGTGTTCGACTACGTAAAGAAGTACAATGAGGAGCACGGCACCGATGTGAAGTGCTACGTGCCCACTCACTCAATGATAAACTACACCATGTGGAATATCATAAGTCCCGAGGCCTCTTTGGTGCAGATTGAGGGCTGCGACGGCTACATCGGCCAGGTTTGGACCGGAACGGCGCGAACTCCCAACACCTATGCCGGAGTGAAAGCTCAGCGCACATTCGAGACCGCCTATCTGGAGTACGGTATTCTGAACAACCTCGTCCGCTCCACCGGCAGGAGAATGTGGTATCTGAACGACCCTGTGGAGGACAATCCGGATTACTGCTGGGCGGACTACAAGGTCAATTGGGAGTCCACTCTGGTGGCCTCTCTCCTTTGGCCCAACGTGTTCCGTTATGAGGTGGCGCCTTGGCCGGACAGAGTTTTGGTCAAGACTTGGAAATATCCCACCAAGAACAAGAAAGATCTGGCTCCCGGCGAGAATGTCGGTTATGAGTCGATTCCCGCCGATTACGCCACGGAACTCAACACCGTTTTCAACGCTCTGAACGACCAGAAACAGGACAAGATTTTCCGCAACTGCGGCCTCACGGAGGCGGGCATTCTCCTCTCGGATACCATGATGTTCCGCCGGGGCGAGCCCTTCACCAACGACCCGAACCTGGATTCCCTTTTCGGAATAGCCCTTCCTCTCATCAAAAACGGCGCCATGTTGGAGCCGGTGCAGATGGAGAACATGAACATCGAGGGCTATCTCAGTCCCTACAAGATTCTCTTTGTTACCTACGAGGGTATGAACGCTCCCGGTCCGGAGAGCCACACCTATATCGCCGACTGGGTAAAGAAGGGCGGCGTGTTGGTTATCATCGACGACGGCAAAGACCCCTACAACTCCGTTAAGGAATGGTGGAACACCGGCGATTATCATTACAACACTCCCATGGAGCACCTTTTGGAGACTCTGGGGGTTACCAAAGTGGGCGCCTCTTCCTTCGGTGAGGGATTCGTCATTTACAGCGACACATCCGCCAAGGGTTTGGCCCGCAGCGCCGACGGTGCCTATTTTATGCAGAAGCTGGCGGAGCAGGCCTGCGAGCTCACCGGCACCAAGAAGTGGCACACCGTGTCCCATATGGTTCTGCGGAAAGGCAAGTACGTGGTGGGCGCGGGCCTGGCTGAGTCCAACACCGACAACAAGACCTTTGAGATGAGGGGCAAGTTCGTGAACCTCTTCGACCCGGAGCTGGCGGTGGTAAAGAGTCTTACCTTTACTCCCGACGCCCGGATATTCGCCATCGACCTTTCAAAAGAATCCTCCGCCCCCTCCGTGGTGGCCTCCGCTTCCAAGATTACGGCGGTGAAACGAGATGTAAAGTCCCTTACATTCGATTCCGAAGGACCGGCGGATGTGAACTGCGTTACGAGAGTTTTGCTTCCCGCAAAACCGGAATATGTCACGGTGGACGGCAAGAGCTGCCTGGTTAAGTGGGACGGCGATTCCTCCACGGCGCTGCTTATGTACTCCAACACCGCTAAGGAACGAAAAGTTGTCATCAAGTGGTGACGGGGACTTGATTTTATTTCGTAAATAGGGTATATTAAATTCGCGCAAGGTGTTTCACCTTGGCAACCTCCTTACCCGCGGGATTTTTCCTTTCTTTTGTCCCGCGGGCTTTGTAAATTATGGAATACGCGAAAAAAACTCCCGCGCTGTCGGTGGTTCTGCCGGTTTACTGCGCCGGAGCGGAAAATTACGAATATCTGAAAGAGACCTTATCGAGCATAGCCGGCCAGAAGTACCGGGACTTCGAGGTTGTGGTGGTGGACGACCGTTCACCCCTGGACATAACGCCTCTCCTTGACGAGACGGAGCCCCTGCTGCCGAGTCTGCGGGTTCTTCGGAACAGAACCAACATGGGCCATGTGTTTTCCCGCAACATGGGCACCAAGGCGGCGGAGGGGACATATATCGCCTACATGGACCATGACGATATTTGGCTCCCGGACTCTTTGGGTCGGCGGCTTCAGGCCCTTATGGGCGCGCCGGACTGCGACATGTGCTTCTGCGACGTCGACATATTCGGCAGCGGCGCCCACAAGATGAAGGTGAATCAGTCGAGGATTCCGGAGTTCGCGGATTTCGTTTGGTTCGCGGCCCGGTTCAACATGACCGTAACCTCCAGCGCCGTCATGGTGAAAAAATCCGCCATGGAGCGGATAGGGGGCTTCGACCCCAAGTATTCCATCTGCGACGACTTCGACGCCTGGCTGCGGATTCTGGAGGATGGCGGCAGGTGTGTCCACGTGCCGGAGAAACTCGCGCGCTACCGGCTCCACGACCGGAACACCAGCCTTTATTCCGACAGGCTGAAGGACCACTATCTCATAACGAAATACATCACCCGATATTATTTCAACGCGTCCATGGGGACGAAACTCCGCCTGACGTACAAAGTGGGGCGGAAGTGGCTCGGAGTGGCGTATCTGGCGCTCAGAAAACTCTTTACGAGGTGAAAATGGACATAAAAGATTACAGAGATCTCATCGACGACACGGACAGACAAATCGTTGAGCTCCTTTGCAAGCGGGCGGAGTACGCCGCGGCCATAGGCAAGCTGAAGGGAAGATCCGGCGATACGGTGTACGCTCCCAAGCGGGAAGCGGAAATACGCGAAAACGCCCTTAAAACCGCCAAAGGGAGAGTTTCCGACCGAGGCGTCACAGCGGTCATGCGTGAGGTTATATCCGCCTGTAGGGGGCAGGAAAAGGTGTTTACGGTGGCGGCAAGGGACATAGCCGTTGCCAAGACCGTCTTCGGGGAGTGCGCGGAGTACATCGCCGTGTTCTTCGACGAGGACGCCTATGAACTTTTGGACTCCGGCAAGGCGGACTTCGCCCTCGTCGCGGACAAAGGAAATTTTAAGATTTACGTTACCCTTGAGGGGTATGTTATGGTAGGTAAGAAATGAGTAAGTTTTTCGTAACCGGCGGCGCCGGGTTTATCGGCAGCCACATCGTTCGGCTTCTTCTGGATGAGGGTCACAGCGTCGTTGTGTTCGACGACCTCTCCACCGGAAGCCCAGCCAACATCGAGGGCCTCGACCTCGACTTCGTGAAGGGGGATATACGGGATATAAACGCCCTCAGGGAAGCGGTGAATGGCTGCGACTACGTGATTCACCACGCGGCGGAGATTTCCGTTGAGAAGTCCACGAACGAGCCGGAGATTGTGAATCAGGTGAACGTGGACGGCACTTTGAACGTGCTAATCGCCGCCAAGGACGCGGGAGTGAAGCGCATGACTATGGCATCCTCCAGCGCGATTTACGGCGACACCGGGGACGGACTGCAGGACGAGGGCATGCTCCCCAATCCCATCTCTCCCTACGGCGCCAGCAAGATCGCCGACGAGTACTATATGAGCTGTTTTTACAACCTCTACGGCTTCGAGACGGTGCGTTTGCGCTATTTCAACGTCTACGGCGAACGACAGAACCCCAATTCAACCTACGCCGCGGTGATTCCCAAGTTTATATCCAATATTATTCGGGATATTCCCCTGACGGTGAACGGCGACGGTGAGCAGTGCCGTGACTTCGTCTACGCCGGGGATGTGGCTCGGGCCAATCTTCTCGCCTGCCTCACTCCCGGCATCGCGGGACAGGTTTTCAACATCGCCTCGGAGCACCCGGTGACGATTAACGACCTGGCGGAGACCCTCATCAGGGTTTCCGGCAAGACGGTGCAGGTGGTCCACGGCGCGCCCCTTAAAGGCGATATCAAGTATTCCCGGGCGGACATCACTCGGGCAAAGAATATCCTCGGATTCGCGCCGAAAATGACCTTTGAGGAGGGTTTGCGGCGTACATTCGCGTCTCTCTCGGAGCGGCTGAAATAATGGCGTTTTTGGAGAAAATAAGCGGTTTTTGCGGCAAGTACATGGCCCTTATCGTCTTTGTCCTCGCCGCCTTGGCTCTCTTCGTTCCGAACACCTGTCTGTGGGTGCAAATGGGGTGGATAAGTTATCTGCTCATGCTTGTTATGTTCGGCATGGGACTCACTTTGAAACCCGTCGACTTCAAACCTTTGGTGACTCGGCCCCGGGACATCCTCATCGGTTGCGCGGCCCAGTTCGCTTTGATGCCCCTCATCGCCTTCGGTCTCGTTAAGCTCTTCAATCTCGAGCCGGCTCTGGCGGCGGGCGTCATTTTGGTCGGTACATGCCCCGGAGGCACAGCCAGCAACGTCATAACATATCTCGCCGGGGGCGACGTAGCCCTGTCCGTGGGCATGACGAGTATAAACACGCTTCTTGCGCCCGTGCTCACCCCCTCCATAACCTATTTGCTTTTGAAATCCACCGTGGACGTGGACGCCAAGGCCATGTTTATATCCATCGTTGAGGTGGTGATTCTCCCCATAGCGCTGGGATTCGTCATCAACAGACTTATGCCCAAAACCTCGGAGAAGTGCGCCAAGGTCCTGCCCTTTGTGTCCGTGGTTGCGATCTGCCTCATCGTTATGTCGGTGGTGTCCCACAGCGCGGAGCGGATTCTCACCACCGGCGGAGTTATTATCGCCGTGGTGATTCTCCACAATCTGCTGGGTTACCTCTGCGGCTACGGCGTGGCCAAGGCTTTGCGCTTGGATATCGCCAAGGCCAAGGCCCTCTCCGTGGAGATAGGAATGCAGAACTCCGGTCTGGCCACCTCTCTTGCCGCCACCGCCTTCCCCGCACTTGCCGCCGCCACCGTGCCCGGCGCTCTCTTCTCCGTGTGGCATAATATATCCGGAGCGATTTTGGCGAATATTTTGAGAGGAAAGGAAGAGGGAAAAGAGGATGGGGAATAGTCGCGCCAAGGCGCGATGCGGATTGTTTAATCCGTCCGCGAAGCGGACACATTAATTATTCATTATTCATTATTCATCAGTGACCGAAGGTCGCGACTTCACTATTCATTAAAAATTAAAAGGCACCGTGAAGGTGCCTTTTAATTTTGTCAGGAGGGCGGCGGCGGAGGGTTATCCGGGTTGCTGTAGATGATACGGATTGTGCCCATATCCGTTGACGCGCCGCTTATTACTTCGTCCGGGAGCCGCAGGTTCCGGGAGGAGTATATTTTGTTGTTGTAGTACACGCCGTAGGTGTTGGAGTAATATTGACCGGCGGCGGACACGTCGATGGAGAACCGATAGTCGTTGCCGGCGGTGATGCTCGCGGCGGATTGTATGCCCAAATTAATGGAGAAGTTGCCGTTTGAGTCGGTGGTGGCGGTCTTTCCGCCCACATTGACGACAACGTTTGCCACGCCGTCGGTGGTGCCGTTGCGAATCACCTTGCCGGTGAGGATGGTGCCGGGGAGATTAGTTACCGATACGGCTCTCACGGCTGCGTATTTGGCGGATCCGGCGGCGTAGAGAGTTACGGGGCCGTTGGCGAACACGTAGTCGCCCACTGCGGGGAGGGTTCCGGCGGTGCGTACTCTCACCAGAGCGCCGCTGTGGGAGAGGTTGAAGTAGTCGCTGCCGGTGGCGGTGACTTCGCCGAAGACCCGGACGAACATGCCCACGTTGTTGGCGCCTTCGGTACCCTTGGCGCCGCACTGGCCCGCCTTGGTGGAGGCGTTGTAGTTAAAGTCGCTGCCGCCCACGTTTTTGATGTTCACGAAAACCGGTTTCACCGTGTTGCCGGTGGAGGTCCGGGCTACGGTGGCGGTGTTGATGTACCGCTCGCCGGAGGTGAGGGTTGCCATCTTTCCGGTTGTGATTCTCACACCGTTGCCCGCGGCAAAGGAGCCGGTCCGGGGCTTCACGCAGATGCCCCAGCCTTCGTCGGACACACAGTAGATGTAATCCGAGAAAACGGCCGCCACCTTCAGGTTAACGTTGCTGACGGTCACGTTGTCGGCGTTCAGTTTTATGTTCGCGCAGTAGCTTTGGGCGCAGAGGCACAGAACCGCTAACGCGAGGAGAAGTGTTTTTTTCATTGGCGTCAGTCGATGAAGAATACTTTTATGTACTCCGGCTGCAGCGGGTGGGCGTGCTGGGCCCGAAGTCCTCTGAGCTCGGTGTACACGGCGTACTGTCTCATGATTCTGTCGTAGTCGTCCTCGAACTTGGTTTTCAGGTACTTGCTGATGGCGGCCTTGGACTGCTCCGTGATGTTCTGGGTGGTGAGCCATTCTCCCCACTCCTTGCGGACGATATTGAGACCCTTCTGGCGGTCGTTGACGATTTCCGTCATGACCTTGATGTTGTAGAGCATGTTCCAAATCTCGCCGGTGCTGTATTCCTTGACCTTGGGAGTAAGGACGATTACGTGGACGGGCATACCTATCTCTTTGAGGCGCACGATGTCTGCGTCGCTCAGAGGCAGAAGCACCGCGGAGAAGGATGTGGACCAAGCGGCCCGGCAGTAGTCGTCGGTGTAGAAAACGCCCTGGGCGCCGGTTCGCGGGATGCTGGTGAAGTACTGTTCCGCGGACCGTGCCTCTTCGGTGCTGGAGTACTGGGGAGTCTTCCAGATAATCTGCATAAACAGAGGCATGGCGATGATTACCATGATGCCGCCAACGATGGCGTTGGTGTAAATCTTGTGGAGCTTCTTGGCGTTAAGAAGCAGCGCGATGTATTTCGACGCGAAAATCGCCAGCAACGGAGCGAAGATGATAAGGGCGCTGACGCTGACGCTGTAGGCCGCGAAGACCAGGAACATTATGGGGAATACCGCGTACATAAGTCCCCGGAGCGCGTTTACTTCCGGACTTCGGAACTTGTAAAGGGCGCTGACTATGGCGAAGCAGACGATGATAAAGCTGATGAGGTCGTTGGCGCAGGATGTGGCCATTTTGCCGACGCCGTCGGTAATTTTGTGGGCGAAAGCGGGGAAGTGCTTCATGGGGAATTCGATGACGCCCTTGAGGCTCTTAGTCTCGTCGTTTACGCCTCTGTAAACGTTGCGTTCGGGGTAGACCTCGGTGTCGAGGAGAAGGTCCCAAGCGGTACCGGCGAGAATGGGGCTCTTGCAGACCTCATAGTTCCGCTTCATGGGAACGAAGAGGCAGGCTGCCAGCACCACAATGAAGATAATGGGGTGCAGAATGCGCCGGGAGGAGAACCAGAGGAATCCCAAAACCGGAATGACGAGCCAGATGAAAAGATAGTTGGTGAGGTAGAGAAGAACAACCGTAAGGGAAAGAATCACGCACCAAATGAGGGCGGGAATCTTTTTTCCCTTGCGGATTATCATCTTGTGATAATATACCGCCGCGAAGCAGAAGGCAAGGAACAGACACATGACAAAGGGCCACATTTCACCCGTTAATGTCATGCTCAGCAGCGCTCCGCTGAGACCCGCCACCGCCGCGGACATGAGGCCTATCTTCCAGTCGAACAGAAGAGTCGCCAGGAAGTGGGTCATGACAATGCCGGCGGCGAAGAAAATCATGGACAGCAGAAGTGCGCTGAGGTCGTCGGCTGCTTTTCTCATTTGGAACCACTTGCACAGAATTCTGGGGTAGAGAGGGGCGTGGTTAATCTCCGGCAGACGGCCGGGAACAACGGAGTCGGTGATGAACGCGTTGAGAGGGCGGATGGCGTGGGTGGAATAGCCCTCGCCCATGGCGAAGTTCCGGGCGATCTGAGCCACGTCGAAGCCTTCGTCGGTGTAGAGAACCTTGGTGCTGGAGAGATAGAAGAAGAACGCCAGGATAATAACCACCGCCAGCGCCACAGCGGTCCAACCTATTTTCCAAAGTCCGACGCTGTCGTCCAGTCTTTCGACCCATGAGTTTACTTTGTTGTCAATTCTTGCCATTTCTACTTATCCTTTCCTGTAAGTTTTCCGTAAATCGTTTCGAGCTTGTTTGTCATGGCGCTCCAGGAGCATTTTTCTTTCACGAACTCTCTGGCGGCGGCGCCTTCTTCTTTGCGCAGCGTATCGTCCTCAAAGAGTTCGCATATCGTGTCCGCCATTTCCTTGGGGCTGTCGGCCACGAATACGCCGGGAACGTTCTGACCCGGGGAGGAGATAGAGGTGGTCACAACCGGAAGACCCATAGCCAGGTCCTCCAGGAGTTTGTTCTGAACTCCAACGGCTATGCGCATGGGCACAACCGCCACGGAGGATTCGTCCAGATAGGGCCGCAAATCCTCCACAAAGCCCGTGACCGTGATGCCCTCGGTTTTTGCCAGGGCCTTTACCGCCGAGGAGGGCTTGCTTCCCACAATGACAAACTCCGCGTCGGAAACGCGCTCTTTGATGAGTGGGAATACGTTGCTTGCGAACCATATCACCGCGTTGGCGTTGGGGGCGTAGGACATTTTGCCGTTGAACACTATCCGGTGGGGATATTTATGCCGGCCGGCGGGTTTGAAATATTCGCTGTCCACGCCGTTGCCGATGACATCTATTACGAGATTTTCGTTGAAACTTTTGAGTTTGCGCTTTTCCCGAACGGAGGTAATGATGGTCTTTCGGAACCGCTTTACCGTTTTCGGTTCGTAGAAGCGGAGCTTTACCGCCTCGACGAAGTTGGTTATCTTGGCGAAGGGGTTCTTCTTTATCTTCGCCATCTGCATAAACAGATCCGTCAGGCAGTCAACGTCGTCGAAGAGCACCGGGGCCTGTATATTCTTGGGCAGGAAGCTTACCGCCCGGAGATGCTCAAGGTGAACCACGTCGAAAATCATGTTTTCCATGGTGTACCCGATGGCGTTTTTCATCTTCCGGGACATACAGAAAGCCATGCCGCCGGGGATGGGCGTCAGGACGGCCAGCAGAGCCTGAAGGTAGCCTTTGAACTTGGATTGTTTTATAACGCAGATATCTTTCGCGTATTTCTTTATCTCTTCGTCCAAACCGGTTTCGGAACTGTCGGACTGGCAAACCACGTAGACGTTGTGCCGTTCCGAGAGCTCCTTGATGAAGTTGAAAGGTCTGATTCGGATGCGCGAAGGAACATAGGGAAGTACAAAGAGTATGTTCATTCTTCGGAGTCCTTTTCGATGTAATCCGCATAGAGCGCGCGGATTTTTTTGTTGATTATTTCCCGCGAGTAGTTGTTTTTCACGAAATCGTAAGCGTTTTTGCCTATGGTCTTGGCGTATTCCCCGTCATCCAGAAGCTTGCACACCGCGGCGGCGAACTCCGCCGGAGTGTCCGCCCGTAAATAGTGTTCGCCGGGAACGCAGTCGATACCCTCGGCGCCCACGGTGGTGGACACAACCGCCAGACCCATGGCAAAGGCGTTCAAAATCTTTACACGCATGCCGCTGCCGGACCGGAGAGGCACGATGAACACATCGCAGCACTTTGCCGCTTCCCGGGAGTCCTCGACGTAGCCGGTGACATCGATGTTTTCGCGCTTGCCCAGCTCCACTATGGAGGGAACCGGCTTCTGACCGGCTATAACGTAGCGGGCCTTGGGGTGCTTTTCCAGTACAAGGTCGAAAATCTCGTCCACGAAGTAGTGGGCGGCGTCCACATTGGGCGGCCAGTGCATGGTGCCGATGGAGAAGAGGGTGTCCGTGCCCGGAAAAGCGTCCACGGGAGTGAAATAGTCCGTGTCCACCGCGATGGGAACGCCCTGTATGACCGCCTCCGGAACGAGGGCGGACAGGGTCTTTTTGTCCTCGTCGCTGACGGTTATCACAAGGTCCGATTTCCGGCAGGCGTCCAGCTCGAACTTCCTGAGCTTTTTGTATTCTTGGGACGCGAAGAGTTTTGTCGCCGGAGATTTCGCCGTCTCGGCTATGCGCTTTATTATCATATACTCCACGTTGTGGTTGTAGAGCACGGCTTTGTAGCTTGCGTTAAAGTCGACGAACTGCGCCATCTGGAGGTGGTCGATGTGCACGGCGTCCGGCTTGAAAGTCTTTACGGTCTCATCGAAAAGCTTTTGCATGGAGTCCCGGTAGTCCCGGGAGATGATGAAGGACTTGCCGTTTATCAGCGACAGCAGAGCGTCCTTGGGATTGGTGAGTTTCGACCGCTCCATAGGCACGGTCTTAACCTCGGCGCAAAGTTTTTCGAGCTCCCCCACGGATTCGATTTCCTTATCTGACCGGGTGTAGGAGACGAGGCAAACCTCATGCTCCTCCGACAGCGCCTTCAGGGTGTGGTAGGAACAAATCTTGCCGCCCGAATCCGGAGGATAGGGGAATATTTGCGCCAAAAACAGTATTTTCATTTCTTGACGGATACCCGCTTTACGAGGTCGTCGGAGGCGTCGCGGATGAAGTCCTTCAGAACCTCCGTTGTCTCGTTTTCGGAGAACTTGATGGGGCTTGTGACTCTCATGAAGGCCCAGCCGTTTTCCGGGCGGGTGAGACGGGTCATGACCATTTCGCCCTGCTGCTTCCAGAAGTTGGCTTCGGAACGTTTGCCGTTGGCGAACCAGTAGAGAGCCACGAGTCCCCGACCGGTGGCGGGATTGATAGCCACCAACTTTACGGCGGGGGAGTTTTCGTTGCCGCCGTAGGGGATTGTTGTTGTGGACTGGGTTACGTTGTAGCCGGAACCGGAGAAGCACATTTCGGACACGTGCCAGCCGCGGCGCTCGTTGCCTTTGTAGATGAGCATGAGGTCAACGATGTCGTCGATCATGGTCATGGTTTCGTCGTTGTCCACTTCCCGATAGTAGCGGGAATAGAGGAAGTCCTTCTTTTGGGCCATCCAGCCTTCAAGGGAATCTTTGCTTATCTCGGCGACGCCGTCTTCGGGAACGACCCACTCGCCGATGGCGGGGGGCATTGTCTCGGACTGCAGCTCACCCAGGACGATGGGAGGTCTGCTTACCGCCCAATATGTTACGGCGGCGGATATGATTACAAGTATGATTACGCAGATGTATCTCGACGCGAACTTATCCATTCAAGTACTCCGTTGATTATAAACAGCATTACGATGGCCAGGAAGAAGAGGGGGAAGGGACCCCAATCGTGGTAAAATCCCATGGCCTTATCCCAACTCCAATAGTGGCCCACAAGGGCGATTGAGGTGATACGAATCACGTTTGCCGCCACGGCGATGGGCAGGGAGCAGGCGAAAAGAATCCACTTGTAGGAAGTCTTCAGTCTCGTCATGTAGGCGAACACGGCGCCCACGCAGAGCAGAGCTATGAGGGAACTGAGACCGCTGCAGGCCTGGGCGACCTGGAAGTCGTGACCGTCCACCGCCAACTGAATGCCGGTGCGGGTTACGTTGGGCGCCATCATGCGCAGCAGGAACTCCGAGGCTTTGCTGGCGAAAATCTGAAGGGGCAGACCGATGCGGTCAATCAGACCGCCGGGTATGGGAATCATGAAGAGCATGTACGCCAGAGGGAAGGACATGACTTTGACCGGTTCCGGTCCCCACAGGTACAGACAGCATCCCGTTATGAATATAACGATGGACAATGCCGAAGGACCGGACACGTCAAGTACCGTGCCGGCGATGTGGAATATCAGGGCGATTACGATGAGTACGAGACCCCAAATCGAGGGCTTCCGCTCCGCTTGAGCGGCCTTTTCCCGATTTACCCAGGCGAAGTAGGCGCAGATGGGGGGTACCAAAAATCCCAGGGAATACTGGGATTCCTCGTCCCATTTGCCCCACAGATAGACGAATGTGTGGGCGTACATTACGCAGGCGGCAACGACAAGCACCGCCAGGAGAATCATCTCAAGGGAGATTTTCTTCGGCGCCTTTTGGGCTGTTGCCGTATTTTGTTCTTGGGTCATACAAAACCTCTTGTAAATAGTATATTATATTGTAACATATTTTCCGCCGCTGCGTCTATTTTTTCGCGGCGTATTCGAAAGCCTTCAGAATTTCTTTTGCCGATTCGGACCAAGAAAAGGCTTTTACCCGTGCAAAGCCCTTGGCGGTAAGGCCCGCTCGCAAATCCTTGTCCTTTACGATGAGCGTCATTTTTTCCGCCAATTCCTCTTTGCTTTCCGGGTTGAAGTAGAGAGCGGCATCTCCGAGAACTTCCGGCATGGAGGTGCGGTCGGAGGAGATTACCGCCGTGCCCTGGGCCATGGCTTCCAGAGGCGGCAGCCCGAAGCCCTCGTCGAGACTGGGGAAGAGGAAAGCTTCCGCCCCGGCGTAGAGAGACCGAAGCTCCTCGTCGGAAACCCTTGTGCGTATCTCGAGAAGACCGGATATCCCCATGCGCTCGCATTGCTCACTCACGGAGGCTCTGGCGGAGGGATGGGACGCCACCACAATGAGCTTCATGTCTTTGAGACCGGAAAGGGCAAAGGCCTCGGCGATTATGTCCGTGTTCTTCCGCTTGTCAACGGATGCCAGCGCGAGGAAGTAGGGCTTGTCCGTTTTTGCCGGTTCCGCTTTTTCCGCTTCCACCGCGTTGTAAGCGGTGAAAATCTTCGGCGCGGCCGGGATGTATTTTTGTATTTGCGATTTCGAATAGTTCGATACGGTGGTGACCGCTTTGGCTCCCGGAACGGTGCGCTTTGTCATGAAAGCCGAATAGGTCTGAAACAGTTTCGCCTTGCGGGAGGTGGTTTTATACTCACCGGTGAGAGTTATGCAGTCGTGGAGCATAACAACCGCCGGCGTCTTCAGTCCGAACACGGAACAGTTTGCCGAGAAGTAGGCCAAGTCCGGCTTTTCGGCATCGATGAGTTTCGCCAGTCCGCCGAAGTCGCATTTGAATCTGCCGAAGGGCACGGTTTTCAAGGTTCGATTTTTCGGCAGGCTGAGTCCGTTGATATTAGACTCGTCGTACAGGAACAGGATATACTCGTTTTCGGTGTCGATTTCCGAAAGACCCTTCAGAACGCCTATCAGGTTTGTTCTGAAGCCCCCGTGCTGACCCCGCAGCTCTCTGCAATCAACGGCTATTCTCATTTGAGCATCTTTCCGATTTTCATCTTCATCGTGAGGGCGGCTTTAAGCAGAAGCGATTGCAGCAAGCCCTTGTGCTTCGCGAAGTAGATGGATTTGCTCCGTATGAGCTGACGTCTGCTGAAGTCCGAGGCCTGCTCGCTGCTGCGGCCGCCGTAGTGGATAACGGTGGCCTTCGTGTCCAGCCAAACGGAGTAGCCGCCGTCATGAAGCCGCTTGCACCAGTCCGTTTCCTCGCTGTACATAAAGATATTCTCGTCCATTTCGCCGATTTTTTTCACGGCTTCCGCGGATACCATCATGCAGGCGCCGCCTACCCAGCCGGTTTCGAAGGGCCGGAGCTTCCGCAAATCCTCAACGGTGTCGGGAGCCGTGCCCGGTGTTATTTCCCTGTCCAAAACGCCTCGGATCTCGCCGATCAATGTGGGGAGCTTCGCCCAGGACTGCTGAAGAGTTCCGTCGCCGTTCAGTATAACCGGCCCGGCGGCGCCGATATTCGGGGTTTTGTCCATAAAGTCCGCCAACTCTTTTACGCTGTTGTCCGTAAGCACCGTGTCCGGGTTGAGGAGAAGAAAATACTTTCCGGTCGATTTCCGGAGGGCGATGTTGTTTGCCTTGGCAAACCCCAGGTTTCCGCCGGAATCTATGGCGTCTACTTGAGGAAAGGCTGTTTGAACCGCTTCCAACGTGCCGTCGGAGGAGCGGTTATCAACCAGGAATACCTCGAAATCGATGTCTTTTGTGCGCTCGTAGAGGGAACGGAGACAGTCCAAAACGAGATCCTTCGTGTTCCAGCTGACGATGGCAACGGATACTTTAGGCATATTCTTCGTCGTCTTCTTCCGCGGGACCCTCAAGGGCTATGCGCTGTTTTTCTTTCTCCTCCCGGGAGATTCGCACCAGAGCGATGGCGGTGCCCCAAATGAGCCATCCCTGAACCGTGGTGGAGAATGTGGCAACGCCGCCGTTGTGGTAGGCGGGAATAATGTAGTCGCCGATGGAAGACGATACGAAGATACCCGCCATATTGGCCGCAGCGGCGATAAGGAAGTTTTTGATGTTGTGGTTTTCTTCCGCCAAGATTTGTTTAACAAGCCACACGAAGCCGCCTATGCCGAACCAAAGCAGAAGAATGGCGCCGGGCCAACCCATTTCCGCCAGGTGCTGGGCGTATGTTCCGTGGGCGGAGGAGTACGCCGGTATGTTGAATCTGCGGGCATAAACGATGATGTATGACCGGTAGTTGCCGCAGCCCACACCCAGGGGGAACTGGTTCGCGAATTTCATGGAGCCGCGGAACATATCGAAACGTTTCATATCGCCTTCTTCATCGGAAGCGTCGAAAATGTTTGTCTGAATGAACGGCCAGAATATGGCGCAAACAATAACCATGAGAAGGGCGCAGACAATAAAGAGCCGCCAGTTGTAAAGGAGCGTTGTCACGGCCAAAGCGGTCATAAGACATACGATTCCGCTGACCCAGCTGACGAATTTAATTACGTCGATGAAGAAAATCATGGCCAGAGGCAGTAACGCCAAGACCCGAAGCCACGTGCGTTTGTATTTGCCGTCCACAACCGCCAACGCGTAGAAACAAGCCGGGAACGCCGTCAGAAGGGGTGCGAAATACGCGCCCAGGAACGGGAGCGGGGTGCCGAGAAAAGCGTTAAGCGGAAGAATAGTACCCGGTATGATGAACGCTATCATTGTGGCGAGAGTAGTTTTTAAGGAAGAAAGCGTGGTCGCCATCATGGCCAATGCCAAGGCGCTGAGCACGCCCAGACCCAACTGAGCGTATGTGGCGAAAATGTTCTGATACTCTCTGGGTACCATGGTGTCCCAAAAGACGAAAGACGTAATAACGTTTATGAACATGTAGCAAATATATACCCACAGAGGTTTGTAAAAGCCGGTGGGAATTCGGTTTTTTGCCAGGTTGTTCGTGAAATATCTGCCCACCCAAATAATAAGCATGAAGCCGATCATAAGCTCACTGACGTAGAGACCTTTACCCGCGCCGGAACCGCCGGTCATAAGGTCCGGGGTTTTTCCCAAAGGGGAGAAGGACACCAGCGCGTAGATGATAAGGGCGATGTCGAAGTTCCATACGAAAACGACGATCAGCAGGAGGGATATGAACGCCGCGGCTATGTAGTAAAACTCCATACCCGCGGAGAATATGCCGATAACAATGCCGAAAACAAGCATTGCCAAAGATACTTTGCCTATGCCCTCCAAACGCTCCGGCGTAAGCAGGGCTAAATTGGGTGATGCCATTAACTAACGTTCCTTAATGTGTATTGCGTATATCAATAGTTGCCGTCATCCGGCAGAGACCAGGTTACCAGTCCTCTTGTGTCGAGGTGGGAGCGGAGAACTTTGTATCCGCCGTTTTTGATAGCCGTTTCCACCTCTTTGGCGTTTTTGCTCTTGGAAAGAACGGTTACGCTGCCGCCGCCGCCGGCGCCGTTAATCTTGTAACCGATGGCTCCGGCGCCTCTGGCGATACTCTCCAGCCGTTCCATATTTTCGTTTGTGATATCCGGATGGAGATCTTTCTGGGCCCGGGTGTTCAGGTTCATAACTTCCGCGAACTCGTTGAAGTCGCCTCTGATAATGGCGGACTTGGCGAGAACCGGGGTTTCCCGGAGGGTGTCCATGGCCTTTATGGTCTTTTCCTTGCCGCTTGTGTAGTCGGAGATGACTTTCTCGTGGACCTCGCTGGAGAGGTGGGACTGACCGGTGTAGACGACCAGAAGCCTGCTCTCAAGCTCAAGAGCTATGTCCTCTTTGATGCGAAGGGGGGAGGAAGCCACGTGGGGATAGGCGTCTATTTCGTGGAATCCGATTCCGCCCACCGCAGACGCCACCTGGTCCTGGACGCCGCTCTGGATTTTCAGCTCCTCGGTCTCCAGTCTGTGGGCAAGTTTCGCCACCTCATGGGGAGTGAGATACATTCCCGCGTACTGGGACAGGGCTCCGATGAGAGCCACGGACACGGCGGCGGAACTGCCGGTGCCGCACCCCGGAGGAAGGTCGGAGTAGATGCTGATATCCACATCGTCAACTTTAATGACGTTGAGAGCCGCCTTCAGAAGGTCGTGCTTGCCGTTGTAGAAAATCTTCGCGTCGCTGGGGATTTCCACCACATCGTTGTAGTCCTGGACGATGATTCTCACACCGCTGCCCACTTCCTTGTGGGGAGTGATAACCACTTTCGCGTAGAGGTCCACGGCGATATTCATTACTCTGCCGTATTTCGCGAACCATGTGTCGGTCCAACCGCCGAAGTCGCAGACTCTGGCCGGCGCCATTGCTTTTACGATCATTTTTGTACTCCTGTTACGGATTTGATAATCCCGGCAAACCCGTCTCCGAGCCGCTTTCGGGAATAGTTGGTCGATACGAACTCTTTCGCGGCCTTCGCCAAGTTGTCCGCGAGCGTATCGTTGTTTGTAAGGGATATTACCGCTTCGGCGAAATCTTTCGGTGTGTCGGCGATGAGGATGTTTTTGCCCCGTGTCACCTCGATGCCCTCGGCGCCCACGGATGTGGACACAACCGGAACTCCCGCCGCCATGGCCTCGAGAATCTTCAGTCTTGAGCCTCCGCCTTCACGCAGGGGCACGACGCATACCGCCGCCTTCGCCAGCTCCTCGCGGATGTCATCCACATAGCCGGTGAGACGTATTCCGGGCCTGTCTTTTATGCCCTCGAGGTTTACGCCCTCGGTTTTTCCGGTTATCTCGAGAACCGCCTCCGGCATTTTTTCGGCGATGAGGGGGTAAATCCCTTTCGCGAAATAAAGCGCGGCGTCTCTGTTCGCCCGGTAGGTGAGGGCGCCGTTGTAGAGCAGCAGATTTTTGTCCGGCTGCCGCTTTACGCCTTCGTAATATTCCGTGTCCACCGCGTTTGGCACGACGAAAATCCTGTCGGAAGGTACTCCCGCTTTCGCCAGCATCTCTTTGTCGCTTTCGGAAACCGCCGCGATTGCCGCGCACTTTCGGCAAAAATCGACTTCGTAGCGGCGATACTTTTCCGCGCCGAGAAGATACCGAAGTCTTTTGACGGGGCTTTTATGTTTCAAAGCGTTTCGGCGCAGAACCGCGAATTCGCAGTTGTGGTTATCGAGAATAATCGGCACGCCCGCGTCAAAGGGTATGTACTCCGCCGCTCCCATGGTAACCGCCGCGATTACGTCCGGCTTTATGTCCGCGACGATTTTCCGAACATCCTCTTTCATTGCCGGGATGAACTCGTCGGTTACGGAGCGGGGCCTTTTTGACAGAAAATCTTTTACGGAGCCCGATGATGTCGGGTCGAACCACTTCAGTTTATGGGTGGCGAGAACTTCGCAGAAAGGTTCCGCCGCGGCGGGATTCGAGTCGTCCTGCAGAAGAGACACCAGATAAACATCATTGTCCCGGGACAGCTCCTTCATGATGTTGTACGTTCTTATCTTGGAGCCGTTGTTGGGCGGGAAAGGAAACCAGGCGGAGACAAACAGTATTTTCATGGCAGTGTGATTCCGCAGATTTCGAATATTTTCCGGTCGGAAAGCTTCCTTGTATCTTCGCCCACCGGTAGGGCATTTTCGCTTTTGAGAGCTTTTCTTACGCCTTTAACGAAGGCCGTATCGCCGGTGAGGAGCTTCTTGAGCAGAACCAAGGGGAGCATCCGCTTATGGACTTTCAAAATATCTTTGTCGCTTATGTTTCGGCGTATGAAATAAATCATGTTTCTTGCCGTAATTGTGTTCTTATAGCCGGAGTTCGCCTTCGACGTTGTGGCGCCGTGCTCGTGGGTGACGAAGGAGTGGGGTGTGTAGAGACTCTTATATCCCCGCTTCCAGGCCCGATAACCCAAATCCGCGTCCTCCCAATAGAAGGGTGAGTAGGCTTCGTCGAAACCGCCGAGAGCGTCCAACATCGATTTCCGGTACAGCGCCGCGCAGCCGGTGGCGTAGAGTATGGGCGTTACTTCCGTCACGTTTTGCCGTTGGTCCGTGTAAAAAACGCCGTTGTGCCACTTGCCCCACTTGCAGCCCTCGTCGATGTCGCCTTTTTTCGGAAGAATAATCCTCGGGCTTACGGCGAAAACATCGGAATCCTCAAATAGGGGAAGCATGTTGTCCGTTACATTCGGCGGCAGTATAACGTCCGTGTTCAGCAGGAACACAAAGTCGCCTTCGGCGGCCCTGATACCCCTGTTCACCGAATGGGAAAAACCTTTGTTCACCCCGTTTTCGATAAGTTTTACGTCCGGATAGCGGCTTTTAATGAGGCTTACGCTGTCGTCGGCGCTGCCGTCGTCAACAACGATGACCTCGAAAAAGCCCGTCACGGAGTCGAGGCACTTTTCGATTATTCCCGCGCCGTTATAGTTGGGAATGACTACGGATATGTTCATTTTCCGCCGCGGCTTTCGGAGACGATTCGCTCCATGATTGTTACGCGCTCACGAATGTTTTTGTTCCAAGACCAGCACTCGGCGGCGTACTCCGCCCCCGCTTTGCCCATTCTCTCGGCCAGGGTGTCGTCGGTAATAAGTTTTATAATCGCCGCGGCGATTTCTTCCGGCTCCCGTCGGGTGAGAATGCCGTTTTCGCCGTCTTTAATCGTCTCTCTTATGCCGCCTTCCGCCGCGCCCACAACCGGGGTTCCGCAGGCCATGGACTCAACGGGAACCAGGCCCAGAGGCTCCAGCACCGGCTCGTAAACCGTGACCTTCGCCTTGTTGTAAAGCCCAAGGAGCCGCTCGTCGGATATGTTCTTTTCGAGAATGAGATTTACGTCTCTTTCCGCCGCGTAACCGGTGTAAAAGGCGGCATCCTCCTCCCCGGTGGGACCGCATACGATTCGCAGAGCGGGGCGGATGTCCTTCGGAATCAGGGACAGAGCGTCGATTACTCTGTCGTGGCCCTTGCTGTCGGAGAGTCTGCCTACGGAGAGGACAAAATCCTCTTTCGGCGAATTTAACGGCTTAAAAAGGTCCGTGTCGACGCAGTCGTAGGCCACCCGGGCTTCCACGCCGTAGTTTTCCAGAATGCTTTCGCGGGTGCGGCAGGAGTTGGTGAACACCAGCTTTGCCGCCTTGAGTCCCGCCCATTCGTTTTCTACCGCTTTGCGGATGTAGATGTTGTTTATGAATCCCTTTTCCGCAAGGGCGGGTTTGTGGCGAACGGTGCAGTCGAGAATCCCTCTGAAAACCTCGGTGCAGTGATATACCGCGGGAGTTTTCAGGTACTTAAGTATGGGCGGCGTCTGACATACACGGCAGGGACCCACGTACACGAGGTCGAAACCTTCGTTGTCTATTTCCGCCGCCAGCTTCCGGCAGGCCTTGTCGATTCGATTCAAATTGGCAAGGGATACAAAGCCGTTCAGTCTGCCGAAAGGGCGCTTGAAGAAGTCCGTTAACGGTACCGAAATCTTATGAAGGGTTATCGACTTCATGTCTCCCGGCAGGGTGATGTCCGCGAAGGTGTAAATGTCGGTGACATGTTCCGGCATCCGGCGGGCGATGTCCGTAATCGCTCTCAGGGCTCCGCCATGGGGCAGATTGTGAAACAGGGCTATCCGCATTACGCGCTCTCCGCCATACGCGGCAATGCCGCCCGAGCCGGTACGCCGAACGTGCCGGAAAGGGCGGCATATGGATTTGTTGTTATACCCGACACCAACCTACTCTTCCAAGTTGAAGATGTCGCCGTCATAGTCGCCGTCCGACTTGGGTTCGTTGCCGGGGGCGGGTTCGGGCTTTTCTTCGGGTTTATTTTCATCGTTGCCGCCCAAAGCGTCTTTCGCGTCGGAGGGGCTGATGGTGTCGTTGTCGTCGTTTTTGTTTTCGTCGTTGTCCTTATCGGACTTCTTGGCTCTCTTGTCGCGGATTCTTCTGCCCAGGGAGCTGCCTTCTTCGGTGGCGTTTTCGTCAAGCTCGGGTCTGACTTCGCCGGGACCGATCGCGGTAGGATCGTCGAAATCGTCTCCCTCTTCGGCAAGTTCCATTGTTTCAACGGAGCCGCCTCCGGGTACGGTATCGGAGTAGTAGTGGGAGTAGAAGTAACAGCTGTCGATGTTATCGGGAGCCAGTCTGTTGACCACGACGCCGATGATGTTTGCTTTGGCCTTGCGGAGCAGGTCTCTGGTCTGAGTTTCCGTTCCTCTGGGAACCAGGTTGGCGGAAA
>JAGDDM010000031.1 GCA_017958015.1 Abditibacteriota bacterium
CTTCCGGAAGTGTGAACGTAAACATAACTTCGGGCTCGGTTGCCAACGCCGATTTCTCGGGCAGATATAACCCAGTTACCTACTCCCTGCTGGGTAAGTTTATCGCCGTCACCGGCGCGTCAAGTTGCGTTACAAACAGTGAAGGCAAAGTGCATCCCTGCATAAAAGCGACGGATATAAATATACTTGAAAGATAACCGAAAACAATAAAGGCTCCTCCCGAGATTGGGAGGAGCCTTTTGATTAATCTTTATTATCCATCCGCTACGGCGAGGGCGGCGATGTCGCCCACGTTTTCGCCCAGGGCCGCCGGGACAACTTCGCAGACATTCAATGAGTAACTCAGGGCTTCCCGCCGGAGCACCGGTTCGCAGTAGCGCCAGATGAGGTCCCGTTGTCGGGCGAAGACGCTGCCTATCACGATGCGTTCCGGGTTCAGGATGTCAATCAGTATTGCCAGTCCCTTGCCCAGGTGCTCGCCGCAGGTTTTGTATATCTCTATGGCGGTTTCGTCGCCTTTGAGGGCGGCCTCCGCCACGGTTTTTGGGTTTATCCCTTCTTCCGACGTGCAGAAGAGGGGAATATTTCCTTTTTCTATCTCCCGTTCGGCGATGATTTCCGTCAGGCGGCTTATTCCCGCGCCGCTGCAAAAGCCCTCGAAGGAGCCCTTTTTGCCGTAGGCTTCGGGACCGTCGTCCTCGAGACGTATGTGTCCCACTTCCCCGGCCATGTCGCTCGCGCCCACGTAGAGCCGGCCGTTCAGAATGAGTCCGGCTCCCAGGCCCGTGCCGAAGGTGAGGAAAATCATGGAGTCGCAGCCCCGTCCGGCGCCGTACTTCCACTCCGCCAGAGCGCAGGCGTTGGCGTCGTTCTGCACCTTCACCGGAACGCCGAAAACTTCCCGGAAGTGCCTTGCGATGGGCACGCCGTCCCAGTCCGGCAGGTTCGGGGGCGAGAGAATCACTCCCCGCTTGCTGTCCAAGGGCCCGCCGCAGCTGATGCCGATACAGTCGATATCCGCCGGGGACAGGTCGTTGTCCCCGAAGATTCTCTCCGTGAACCGTTTGAAGTTAAGGAGAGTTATCTCGTGGCTCTTGTCCGCTTCGGTGGGGAATTGCAGCTTGTCGAGAATCCGGGGCGCTTTGCCGCCGACTTCCCCCAGTATAACGGCGCATTTGGTGCCGCCGATGTCGTATCCGATAACTTTTTTGCTCATTTTTTTCGATTTCTATTGTTTTACTCCGTAGATTATGGTATCATATTGCCAAGGAAAGTGCAAGCAGCGTGTATTTTCTTTCAAGGGAACAGCAATACGCTCCCTTAAATGAAAATATCCCCACCGCGCGTGCCGAGGGATAGCGCGTCCTCGTTTGAGGGCGTGCCGTTTCGGCTTACTTGTACTCTCCCGAGTCTGTACCTCGGAGGGTATTTTTTATGTTTGACCTTAGAGTCATTGTCTCCGCCGCCTACGGGGCGGCAATCGGTACGCGTATTCCCGGGAATACGTGTGTAAAGTTCCTGCGTCGGCTTATTGCGCCGGCGCTTTTCGCGTCTTTGTGGGCCTCGGAAGCCTTCGCGAGCGAGAACATCTCCCTTGAGTCCTTCTCCGATTATCCCGCCGCCTGGCCGGTGATAGGCGTCGTCTTTGTCTGCGCCCTGGTGGGTTTCGGCTTCGGTATCGCTTGGTTCCGGTCCGTTTCCGCCGAGTCCCCCGGCAGCGTGGGCATGGTGAAGGTGGCCGATGCCATAGAGGAGGGCGCCAAGGCCTACCTGAGGCGCCAAGTCTCCGCCATGAGCGTTCTTGTGGCGGTTATCGCTCTGGGCCTCGTTCTTCTCTACAAGCAGGCGGAGGGCTTCGACGGCGTGGACATCCGCTTCGGATTCGTTCCCGTGTACGCCGGGGTGGCAATCGCTTTCGTGCTGGGCGTGGTGTTTTCCTATCTCGCCGGCTACATCGGCATGATGATGGCGGTGCGGGCCAACGGGCGGACCGCAAGCGCCGCTCTCACAAGCTTCCGGAAATCCCTTCACATCGCTTTTCGGGCGGGGGGCGTTTCCGGTATGGCCACGGTGGCGCTGGGTCTCCTGGGGGCCTGTACGGTGTTCTTTTTCTTCGCCGAGGAGTCCATGAAGGTTCTCATCGGCTTCGGTTTCGGGGGTTGTCTGGCGGCTCTGTTTATGCGCGTCGGCGGCGGAATCTACACCAAGGCCGCGGACGTGGGAGCCGACCTTGTGGGGAAGGTTGAGCTGGGCATTCCGGAGGACGACCCCCGAAACGCCGCAACCATCGCCGACAATGTGGGCGACAACGTAGGAGACTGCGCGGGCATGGCGGCGGACGTATTCGAGAGTTACGAAGTGACTCTTGTGGCGGCCATCATTCTGGGAGCGGCGGCGAGCACCGAGCTGGGCATGGGCGCCGGGGGATTGGCTCTCGTTGTCTACCCGCTGCTTATTCGGGCCGTGGGTGTGGCCGCCTCGATCATCGGCATATACTGCGTTCGGGGCGCCGACGACATGAACATGAACCCCATGACGCCCATCAACACCGGCTTCTACGTCTCCTCCGCCATCGCCGCGGCGGGTTTCTTCGCCGTGTCCCGCTTCGTGTTCGGCGACGGGACCGTGGGCGGTTTCGGCTGGCTCCGCTTCGCGCTGGCCAACACCTTCGGCATTCTGCTGTCGGTGGTGATTGAGAAAATGACGGAGCATTTCACCGCCATAGAAAAGAAACCGGTCACCGACTGCGCCCGGTCGGCGAAAACCGGTTCCGCCACGGTGATTCTCTCCGGCTTCGCCTCCGGTTTGGAGTCCTCCGTTTGGAGTGTGGCCGCCGTCTGCGGCGCCATATTCGCCGCCAATGTTCTCTTTAGGGGCGACCCGGCTCTCTCCGCCTATGGCATCGCCCTCACGGGATTGGGGCTTCTGTCAACCACCGGCTTCATGCTTGCCATGGACACCTACGGGCCCATATCCGACAACGCCAACGGCATATTCGAGATGTCCGGGGCGCTTAGAGATCTCGGGGAGGACAGCGACGCCCGCAGGATAGTGGCGAAACTTGACGCGGTGGGGAACACCACCAAGGCTCTCACCAAGGGTCTGGCCATTGCCACCGCCGTCATCGCCGCCACGGCGCTGTTCCGTTCCTATATGGCTGATATCGGCATGGCGGAAACCGGCATCCGAATCGACGTTACGGAGGTTTTCATCGGTCTCATGCTGGGCGGCGCCGTGCCTTTCCTTTTCTGTTCCTTCGCCGTCAACGCCGTAAACGGGGCTGCCTTCGATTTGGTGGAGGAAGTTCGGCGGCAGTTCCGGGAGATAAAGGGCATCATGTCCTACGACCCCGGCTCCGGCAGCGACGCGGGCAAACCGGACTACCGCAAGTGCGTCGCCATATCCACGGCGGCGGCACAGAAAGAGCTTTTGGCTCCCGCGGTGCTGGCGGTGTCGTCGCCGGTGTTCGTGGGTTTCGCCCTGGGCTACTCCGAAGCGGGCAGGGGAGCGGCGGCTCTGGGAGGTTTCCTTGTGGGAACGATTCTCTGCGGCCAGCTTATGGCGGTTTTGCTCTCCAACTCCGGCGGTCTGTGGGACAACGCCAAGAAGAAGATTGAGGACGGTATGTTCGGGGGCAAAGGCACGCCGGAGCACAAGGCGGCGGTGGTGGGCGACACCGTGGGCGACCCCTTCAAGGACACCGCCGGTCCCGCCCTCAATCCCCTCATCAAAGTCATAAACCTCGTGGCGGTTCTGGTGGCCCCCGTGGCCGTTCGGAACATAAGCCCGGGGGTGAGGACGGCGGTGGTAATCGTCTCCGGTTCGGCGGTTTTGGGCGCCCTGTTGTGGAGCAAGCGGAAACGGGACTTGAAACAATAATCGATTCGTTGTAAAATATAGAAAAGACTCCCAAAGAGAGGTTTTTATTATGAAAAGATTGTTTTTGATTTTCGCGCTCACCCTTTTCGGCGCCGCCGCTTGGTGCCAGAGCGCGGACAAGTATTCCGTTAAACCCTCCTTCAAGAACGACGACATTATGCTCTTCGACGTGTTGGCGGAGTTCCGGCAGGAAGGTGCGGAAGTCGCTCAGCCCGCGCCGGCGGAACCGGAAAAGGACAAAAAGTCCAAAAAGGATAAGAAGTCCAAGAAGAACAAAAAGGAAGAGGAGAACCCCGCCGACGAGCTGGTGCTCACCGAGCGCCCGGCCAACTTCGATTTGAAGTACGTTCTCCGCTTTAAGTTCGGCTCCCGGAAATCCGAGGAAAAGAGTATGCCCGTGGAGATTAAGGCCAGCAAGCCGGAGATGATTGTGGCCGGAGAGACCCTGTCCATGTTCGGCGAGGCGGTTATGCCTACTTTGACCGCCGTGGTGAAGCCGGACTGCTCCCTGGGCGGTCTCTTCGGACTGCGGCCCGAGGACAAGGAAGTGGACAACCCCGGCGTGGTGCCCTCATCCCTCGTTATGTTCTTCTTCTGCGGCGGCCTCGAGGACGGCAGAGCCTTGGACGAGGAATGGACATACGAACGCAAACTGCCGGAGTTCAACCAGCTGTACAAGTTTAAGAGCAAACTTCTTATGGTTGCCGACAGCACCGTCGTCGTGGACAGCGCCGTGACCCTCGCCAAACCGGTTAAAGACGACGAAGGCAAGGTGACGGAAATCATCGCTCCCTACACCGTCACGAGCAAGTGCGCCTACGACGCCGACGACGGCCAGCTGAGAAACGCCACCATCGTGGTGAAAAACAAGGAAGAAAAACCTCTGACGGTTACGTATAAGATAACAAGACAGGGTAAGTAATATCGAAGCCGCCCTCGGGCGGCTTTGATTTAGGTGTCAGGTGCCTGGGGTCAGGGGTCAGGGAAGGTGTCCGCCTTCGGCGGACGGATTTGAACTTGGTTTCGGTGATGAAAACCGGTAGAGTACGAAAAACCGAATCGAAAGGGAACAGCAGTTGAGAAAAAGACTTTACGAAATCATAGAAGTGGCAAGTGCCGGTGACAGGACAAGCGCGGCGTATGACCTGTTCATGATTTTTGTTATCCTCGCAAGCGTGGTGCCTTTAACCCTCAAGTCACCCGGTCCGATTTTCCGCGTAATTGAGGTGGTTGCCACGCTGATTTTTATTGCGGATTATATTTTCCGTTTCATAACCGCCGACCTGCGCCTCGGGAAGGGGGCTCGGTCGTTTCTTATCTACCCTTTCACTCTTTGGGCGATAGTTGACCTTATATCTATTCTCCCCGGCGTCAGTACACTCAACTCCGGATTCCGGCTTTTCAGGCTTTTTCGGATGTTTCGGGTGTTCCGTGCCCTTCGAGTGGCCAAGGCTTTTCGCTACTCAAAAACCTTTGAGATTATAATCGACGTTATTGTCCGTTCCCGGGGACCCCTCGGCGCCGTCTGCGCTTTGGCGGTAACTTATATTATCATCACGGCGCTTATCGTCTTTTGCGCCGAGCCCCAGAGCTTCGGAAACTATTTCGACGCCCTCTACTGGGCGGCTGTGACGCTTACCACCGTAGGTTACGGAGACCTGTACCCGGTGACGGCGATGGGGAGAGTCATCTCTATTGTGTCCGCACTCTTCGGTATTGCCGTGGTGGCACTTCCGGCGGGTATTATTACCGCCGGGTATATGCAGGCAATGGAAGAACGGAAAAATCAGCCCGCTGATGATAAATAGGGCGGTGCGGTAAGAACGAAAAACGAAAGGAATATCGATAATGAGAAATCGGGACGTAAACGATTGGGATTCCACGCCGGATGATTTTCTTGAGCCCGCGAAACCGGAAGAGCCGGAGATTATATATGTTGAGACAACCCACGTGCCGCCGCCCCGGGTGCCCGGAGATGTGAGTCCCCGAAGCAAATTGACATTGCTTATGCTTTGCCTTACTTTAGGACCTTTTGGCGTACATGACATTTACATCGGAAAATGGGAAGGGTTTTTCCTGAAATTCTTTACAGCGAATTGGCTTTTAATCGGATGGTTTACGGATATCGCGAAAGTTATTCGCGGAACTTATTGGGATCGTGAGGAACGCCCGGTTAGCGAGTGGAGAATAGAACCTGCAGAAGAAAACAAGCGGAAAGAATGGACTATCAGAATTATAGTGATAGCGCTTTGGATTTTGGGTCCGATTTGCGGAAAAGAGCCATAAATCGTGAGTATGGATTGAGACGAAAGCGGCGCTGTTGACAAATAGGGCGCCGTTTGGTAAACTAACTACGTTGTGTGGGCGTGTGGCGGAATGGCAGACGCAGCGGACTTAAAATCCTCCGGGTAACTCCCGTGTGGGTTCGACTCCCACCACGCCCACCAAAAATGACGCTCATCGAGCGTCATTTTTTTGACCGATC